>JAPOVY010000153.1 GCA_026707905.1 Gammaproteobacteria bacterium
CAGCTATCAGGATTTTGCTCACTCATCAACCGACCGGGTCTGGAAACAGACAGTGGCGACGACGATTCTGCGACGATCTCGCCACGTTCGTTCATGACGACCGTCTTAACGGCGGACGTACCGATATCGATTCCTAGATACATGAATCGATTCGCTGCGACGACGGTGTCGCGAAGCTATGAGTCAGTGTTGCGCTGCGACCGACGATCTTCCAGTACTTTTGCCACAAGAAAGTCCACGATAGCTAAGATCTGACGATTGGTTCTGGTATGGGTACCACCAACGATATATCGCCCGTCAACGACCATTGTTGGAGTTGCTTCAATTCGCCACCCACGCACAAGCGCGTCACTCCGTCGAATACGGTTTTCGACAGTGAAGCCGTTATACGCGGCTTGAAAGTCAGCTGCTGATGTTTCGCCGCGTCCCTCGAACAGCCGTACAAGCAAATCAAGTTGATTCATGCGCAAACCATTGACGTGGATGGCAGTGAACAGTGGCATATGAATCTTCTCGGTGATTCCGAGTTCTTCTGCTGCGTAGAACGCTCTTGCGAGACTAAGACTAGCGCCACTGAATATCACGTGCTCACGTACAAATTTCACTGTGTGATCTTGTTTAGGAAGCCAGTCTTTAAGATCACGTTCGAAGGTGAAGCAGTGTACGCAAATATACGAGAACATTTCTGTTACAACCACGGTGTCGGAATTGACATCCGATGTCTCGAACCTCGTTGGAATCTCTCGATAGTGTTCGAACTCGCGAAATTCCGTCTCTTGACTTAGCGCGATAGAAGCGAACATGGATATGACGCTAATGAGGACGGTTTGAATCTTCATATCGAGCTCCTGCCGCTGAACGCTGTCACAGGACGGGCTTCAGCTAGTACAGCCCTTGGATGTAGTTTGCGACAGCTTCGATTTCGTTGTCGGTCATACGAGCTGCTATATCGCGCATCATGCCGCTAACGTACTCGTCGCTGGTACGTTCTTCCTCGCGGTAACTCTTGAGTTGACTGATAGTGTAACCAATTGGTTGGCCGGAGATGCGTGGGAAGCCAGCGAGCGTGTTGCCATTTCCATTTGGCGCATGGCAAGCAGTGCATGCCGCTACGTTCTTATCCAAAATACCTCCCCGGTAGATACGTTCACCGAGTTCGAGATTTTCAGGCGAAGCTTGACCGATTTTTCCGGGTTGCGATGCATAAAAAGCAGCGATGTCCTTCAAGTCCTGATCTGTCATCGAATCAAGCTGTCCGGCCATCAATGGGATATCGCGCTCACCATCTCGCATCTGACGCATCTGGGTTTCAAGGTACTTTGCGTTCTGCCCACCAATGTGTGGGTAGTCAGGAATAGTTGACGTACCGTCATTTCCGTGACATGCGACGCACGCTACTGCCTTACCTTCTCCAGCTGCGGGATTCCCTGCTTCTTCACCAAGGATAGTTTGTGTGAAACCAATGCAGCCAAACGTGAAGGTACAAAGAACGCGAAATAGCAGTGCTTTTGACAGGCAATAACGACCCATAAAATCTCCGTCAGCGTCGTTACGCCAACCGTCTCAGGGGGTAGAACGCGCGAAATTATATGTGTCGATTTCACCTGCGAATTTCCCCGAAATGACCGAGTTACCAACGTTATCGGCCGAGTTTATCGGTAGCGCTGCAAGGTTGTCGCAGTGTCCCGAAGACGATGTTGTTGAGGTCGCTTTCGTCGGTAGATCCAATGCAGGTAAGTCGAGTACGTTGAATCGAGTCGCTGCTAACAAGCGACTTGCTCGTGTGAGTAAAACCCCAGGACGAACGCGGTTGATCAATCTGTTTGAAACCTCTTGGGGGTTTCGCATTGTTGACCTGCCTGGCTACGGTTATGCGAAAGCGAGCCAGAAAGAAAGAGCGGCTTGGAACGCCGCCGTGGACGAATACCTTGAGCAACGAACAAATTTACGAGGCCTAGTCTTGGTGATGGATGCGAGACACCCGTTGAAACCGTTTGACCAACGGATGCTCGAGTGGGCGAGTGAGCGAGTGCTGAGAGTGCTAGTCTTGCTCAACAAGGCAGACAAGCTAAAACGGAATGCGCAGATACGAACGGTTGCTGAGACTAAACATCATGTCGATACATACGAGTCGGTAACGGTACAGCTCTTTTCAGCGACGTCAGGATTGGGCTCGGATGAACTTACCCGATGGTTGACCAAATTTGTGTGAGCCGTCTAGTTCCCGTGAACGGGCAAAAAAATGAATTCATCGCATGGAGTTATTTTGCCTTTTACGTAACTAGATACGAACGTTTAGATTCGATATTGCGAATTTGCTTCGAAAAAGTAATCTGACCCAGCCACCGAAACGAATAAGGTTAATTCGTATCGGAATATACGATGTCCGTACTCAATCTAGAATTGGAAACGAATCACGAGTTGACAGGAACACGGTTCGTTGCTTGCACCTGACTTCGATGAGCGAGTGGTCGCACTTAACAAAGCTCGTCAGAGGTGTGGATCCTGCAAGCTCGATGGTAATCACTTTAGTGAGTTAATAGCGAGCTGCCGCGTACCAGGCAAGATGATCTGCATCGAATGTGTCAATGAGTTCCATGACATATTCCGTTCAGAGTCTAAATTTGATGAGTTGTCTCATGGTGCAGACTGCGATTTTTGTAATGTGCTCTCGAACGTAGCGGTAACTCTTATAAGAAAATCGGACATCTGCATTTGCGATGCATGTTTGAGCATTTGTCAGGAACTTAATGGTCCTAAGTTTGCGTCTAGGAGAGCGAAGAAAGCAAAACTTCCTTTGTATTGCATACTCCTATTGATGGAGTTCGACAACCAACGCAATGTTCAAGAGCATTCAGACGCACTACTACATCGACGCCTAACAAGCAAACAGTTTATGCGAGTAATTAATGGAGGACGCATACCAAAACGATGGCGTGAGAAATTCACTGACGATGAACTAAATAATCGACTTGAGCTGTTAGAGAAGATCGTCTACTCCGCCTCATATTAATTCCTCCGATAAGCTTTTTTGTATGGTAGCACTTATCTGTTCTCTGTTATATCCTCTCTGATCGTATAGATTGAGATCGCTTCGAGAAGATCACATCTTCGGTGTAGAACACCGTTCACCTGCATCGTGAGCATGGAATTTCCACCCCTGATTTCACTTTTAGCACCTTGATGCGATTAACGGGTCGTGGAATCTCTTAGATGCGGTCCTATGGTTGCGGCGCATGCGATAGATATGAATTCTGCGATAGGTCTGAGGAATTAGTGTGCGGCGGACCAGTTTTGCGCCACGCCAAGATCGACTTCCAAAGGTACCGCAAGCTCGACTGCTGTGCGCATCAGCGCGGGAATTCGCTCCTTCGCTTCTTCTAAATCGCTCTCCGCGACTTCGAAAACAAGCTCGTCGTGAACCTGCAAGATCATCTCGATATCTAGCTCTGAGGCGTTTAACCACTCGCCGACGCAGATCGTGGCCTTCTTGATGATGTCTGCAGCGCTACCTTGGACTGGTGCATTGATCGCCAGGCGTTCTGCCGCTTGCCGCACCATCGGGTTACGCGCATTGATATCGCGAAGGTAAATTCGACGTCCGTAAATCGTTTGGACGTAGCCTTTTTGTTTCCCATGTTCTTTCGTAGCTTGAACATAGTCTTGAACGTTTGGATAACGGTTGAAATATGCGTCGATGTACTCTTTCGCTTGATACTGCGGAATCTCTAGATTTCGTGCGAGACCGAACGCCGACATGCCATACATCAAACCGAAATTGATCGCTTTCGCACTGCGTCTTTGATCCTCGGTTACGGAATCCAAGGAAATCGCGAAAACTTCCGCTGCCGTCGCCTGATGGATATCGACGCGGTTCATGAACGCTTCAGTGAGTCCTGGATCGTCCGTTAGATGTGCCATAACCCGAAGTTCAATTTGTGAATAGTCAGCAGTGAGGAGCAGGTGTTCAGACGGGGCAACAAATGCTTCGCGAACTCGTCGCCCATCAGTAGTGCGAATCGGGATGTTCTGTAGATTAGGGTTCACCGAAGCAAGCCGTCCGGTTGAAGCGTTCGCTTGCGAATAGGAAGTATGGATGCGTTTAGTCGTCGGGTTTATTTCTCGCGACAACCCAGCTATATAGGTAGAAATCAGCTTCGTCGTTGCGCGATAGTCGAGGATGACTTGAGGTAATTCGTGATTGTCGGTCAATCCGCTAAGCACTTCTTCCTTGGTGGATCGACTACCACTTTTTGATGCGCGGGGTGCCGGTAACAGCAGTTCGTCATACAGTATGACTTCTAGCTGTTTAGGGGAACCAAGATTGAATTCTCGGCCTGCCAGTTCATATGCACGCTCGACCAGCGAGTCCTTTCGTGCCTCAAGTTCGTTTCGTAGCGACTCTAAGACATCAGGATCAACTAAGGTGCCATGGTGTTCCATGCCCCAGAGAAATGGTTCAAGCGGAATCTCGACATCCGCATAGATCGACCGTAGGGTCTTTATTTCGGCCAATCTCGTGGACATTTCCTTGTAGAGCGCTTCGATAGTGAGGACTTGCTCACTTGCGTAATGTCGCACTGCGGTTGGATCAGCGGCGTCGAAACTAATGCGTTTTGCGCCAGCTCCAAGCAAGTCAGTTGAATCTTTGATTGTGCGGTCGAGAACGGTTCCGGCAATTCCTTTCAGACGATGCTCACCATGGCCGACGCTATTCAAGACATACGACATTAGCATGATGTCATGAACGGTAGTTCGTACGTTGACCCCGAAACCTTGAAGGGTATGACGAAGTGATTTGATGTCGTGTGTGACAAGCGTCAGATCAGATCTTTCGAATATATCGCGGAGTTTCGACAACGCTTCGTCCGCAGACAGCATCGACTCCGTCAATGATGATCCACATGGGACATAACAAACACGATCGCCTCCGATGCAGAGACTCAATCCGTGTAGCGTGTGATCTAGCGTCGTATGTCTAGAAGTAACAGCGAATATGGCGAATGTACCGGCCGTCGATATTTCATCTACTACTTCATCTAATTGTTGGACGCTTGTTAGTACGTCAACTTCAGTCTCAGATACCGAAACTTCTGGGGTCGGTTCGGTTACGCCTGCATCTTCATTGAATTGGTCCCTCAATTGCCGAAATTCATACTTTTGGCAGAGCTCAAGCAACTCAGCGAGATTCATAGGTTGATGTTCGAGGTTGTCGATTGTGTGCGCCATGTCGACATCGCACTTAATCGTCGCGAGCTCTTGCGCCAACGGTAGCTGATCTAGATGTGCACGCAGTTTCTCTCCGACCTTGCCTTTTACATCAGCCGATGTGGCAATGATGGTCTCAAGATCACCGTGAGTCTGTAACCACTTCGCGGCAGTCTTTTTCCCAACGCCAGGGATACCAGGTATGTTGTCAACTTTATCGCCCATCAGCGCAAGATAGTCGACGATCTGTTCGGGTTTGACCTCGAACTTTTCCTCTACCCCGTCTGGATCTAACGTGTTGTCGCTCATCGTGTCCTGTAAATAGACGTGGGCTGTCACAAGTTGGGCTAGATCTTTGTCTGAGCTCGAAATCAATGTGTCGCGTTTCGCCGCAGACGCTTGCGTTGCAAGCGTGCCAATTACGTCGTCCGCTTCCACGTCTGCGACTTCGAGTCGTGGTAATCCCATTGCGTCTACGAATTCATACACGGGTGCGAATTGCACTAATAGGTCGTCCTCGATCGGAGGACGATTCGCCTTGTATTCAGGGAATATCGCGTCGCGAAACGTCTTTCCTGGCCCGTCAAACACGACAACAACCGTTCCAGTCGGATTTTCGCGAACAAGCTTCCTGAGCATCATGACGACACCACGGATCGCGTGCGTAGGGAAGCCGCGGCTGGTACGCATCTCAGGAAGTGCGTTATAAGCTCGAAATAGGTATTGCGTACCGTCCACTAGAATTAAAGGCTTCTCTAGGTTCATGTGTCGTCAGTTCCTATGTTGGGTATTGCGAACTGGATCGTTAAGCGTTGGCTTGGCTTATTCGTGGTGATGGCTGTCATGTGGACACCCGTCGCGGCACAGGAAGACTCCAAAACCGCACCTACGCGAAATCAGCGGGGTCCCGATGTCGTGCTCCGCGAAACGCCTGAACGCACGATCTACGAATATCGTCAAAACGGTCAATTAACAATGATAAAAGTCGTGCCGAAGAAGGGTAAACCATATTTTTTGGTTCCTGCTGACCGCACTGAACACTACGGTGAACTCGACCGCGTGACGCGACTTAAGCCTCAATGGGTGATTAAGGCTTTTTAAACTCATACATGGCCGTTATTACCCATCTCAATGCGGACGATATCGCTCAGACGCTTTCCGAGTATCCAGTCGGAACCCTTGATGGCTTCAAAGAAGCTTCCGAAGGTATTGAAAACACGAACTACTTCGTGCGTACGTCTCACGAAGACGGTAGGACGGCGGAATACGTACTTACATTAATTGAGGAAGCAAATGGTTCAGAATCTAACCTGGATACAGTGGTCAAGATTCTGGATACATGCGTGGCCGCAGGACTACCTGTGCCCCACGTCATTCGAACGATAAACGGGGCATCGGAAGCTCGGTTATTCGATAAACCGGCGTTACTCTGCAGCAAACTGGACGGTATGCATGTGGTCAATCCGGTTCGATCGCAATGTGCAGCGATCGGTCGATTCTTGGCGAGATTTCATGCCGCAACGGCACCATTAGAGAACGAGGTCGGTTCATACGTACGCGATAGCGACTGGTTGGCATCGAAGACAGGTACTGTCAGGTTCGATATCTCATTAGCTGATCGAGCGGATCTTGAAGCGACGCTTCAGACGGTCATTGACCTGTTAGCCCGTACCGATGTCGCAACTTTACCGCAGTCCGTGATTCATGCCGACCTATTTCTCGACAATGCACTTTTCAATACGTACGGACTGTCCGGTATCCTCGATTTTCACCAGGCTGGACGCGGGTACTGTGTGTATGACTTGGCGGTCGCGATTAACGATTGGTGCCGTAATGGTGATTCGATAGATCGAGAGCGTGCGATCGAGTTGCTCCGTGGATATTCGTCCATCCGTGACATAACTCAAGCCGAACTCTGGTTTTTACCGACGTTTTTGCTCTACGGTGCATTAACGTTCTGGTTGTCGCGCCTACTGACGCACGTGCGTACGGATTTGCCCGCTCACTATCCGATGCGAGACCCTAACGAGCTTAAGGATTTGGCGAAGCGTCACACGCGTTCACCTTTCAGTGTCGTGCGTGAAAGTCTGCTCTAAGGGTCGGTCGATTCTCTCGACTCGGGCACACGCAATAACACAACATAGAACCACGCCTGACTATCTTCCCAGTGTGTCACAAATGACATTCCAGCGCGACGCGCGAGTTCTCTCACTTCCGTTAGCGAGTATTTGTAGGAGTTCTCCGTGTGGATCGATTCATCGCGCGACAAATTAAATGTATCGCCATCTAGAGTCACTTCTTGCGCAACCTTACTGACCAAATGCATCTCAATGCGACCTAAGGCTTCGTCATAAAACGCGTGGTGATCGAAGTTAGACTGTTTAAAGTCGGTACCTATGGTCCGATTCAGATGGTTTAGAAGATTTAGGTTGAACGATGCGGTGACTCCTAAACTGTCGTTGTACGCTGGTTCTACGATGGTTTTGGGTTTGCGACTATCAAAACCGATGATGCAATACCCGCCAGATCCAATGTCGTTACTAATATTCGTTAAGAAAGTCAGCGCATCTTCGCGCTCAAAGTTGCCGATGCTTGAGCCTGGGAAAAACCCACATCGTGGAGCACCATCGATAATTTCTGGTAGTTGCACTCCCTGCGTGTAATCGGCACACGTCGGATACACGTGCAGCGTATCGAAATCATCGTGAATGGAACGAGCAGACTGGTTAAGGTGTTCTCGTGAAATGTCAACGGGGACGTAGAACTGAGGATTAATCGCGTTAATCAGCGCTCGGACTTTCCGACTGGAGCCACTTCCATATTCAATCAGACAACACGATTCGTCGATGATGTGGGACAGTTTTTCTTTGTTTTCGTCAAGGATGCTGATCTCAGTTCGCGTTAGGTAGTACTCGGGTAGTTGCGTAATCTGCTCGAATAGTGCCGAACCATGGGCGTCGTAGAAGTACTTCGGTGAGATGCGTTTAGGCGTTGCCCGTAGACCTTGCTTGATCTCCTCGACCACGTTAGGTAATTTGGGGTTTTGGTCAAAGAACTGATAACGTTCAGACGTCAAGATTTCTTCCTAGTCTAATGCCGGTGAATTGCCAGCGATCTTTGCTGTAGAAAAAGTTCCGATATGAGTTGCGGTAGTGACTTAGCGGCGTTGCACATGAGCCGCCTCGTAGCACATATTGATTGGCCATGAATTTTCCGTTGTACTCCCCAAGCGTGCCTTCAAGCGGCTGATAACCAGGATAGGGCGCGTAGCTCGATGACGTCCACTCCCAACAATCTCCGCTGAATGTCTGCGATTGCGGTTGTGGATGAAAATGCATGTCATCGGCGAACGTTCCGCGCTCAAAATCATTCTTTGATTGAGCGGTCGCTTCCCATTCGAATTCAGTAGGTAATCGCGCGTTCGCCCACCGTGCGAATGCGTCTGCTTCGTAGTAACTGACGTGGCAAACCGGGGTATCGACATCGATTGGCATCACGCCGTGAAGCGTGTACTCAAACCACTGTCCATCCTGTTGGAACCAATATTCCGGGGCGTGCCAGCCGCGAGCGCTCTTTTCCGCCCAACCATCAGAAAGCCATAGAGAGACGTTGTCATACCCACCGTCGTCGATGAATTCCAGATATTCGGCGTTAGTAACTAGACGATCGGCGATTTCATATGACGTCAGCCAGACCGAGTGGCGTGGTAGTTCGTTATCGAAACAAAACGGATTTTGATCGAGTTCAGCGCCAATATCAGCCATTTCGCCACCGTCGTTGATGAACGCTGTCCGATCAGCTCCTTTTTGCGTTTGATCGAGAGGTTTTTCCAAATAAACGGGTCGAATAGGGTTACGGCCAAGATTGCATTTAAGATCGGTGATTAGCAGTTCTTGATGTTGCTGCTCGTGATGTATGCCGAGTTCAATTCGCCGTACCCACTCGTCGTCTGGCGAAGACTGTATCAGTTGTCGCAGCGCGTCGTCAACGTGTTCACGGTACGCATAGATTTCTGAAACGAGCGGACGTGAGAGAAATCCGCGTTCAGGTCGCGGATGACGAGTGCCGACTCCTTCGTAATAGGAATTGAAGAGATATTCGTACGTTGGATGGAATACTTCATATTTCGGCACAGCTTGCTTCAATACGAACGTCTCAAAAAACCACGTCGTGTGCGCTAAATGCCATTTCGGTGGACTCGCATCCACCATTGGTTGGATACAGTAGTCTTCTGTTTCTAGCGGCTCGCAGAGACGTTCAGTCTGCTTACGAACGCGCTCTAATCGCGCTAGCGCGCTCGAGCAACCCAATATCTACGCGGTTTGTAAACCTGTCGCAATAATAGCTAGTGGATGTGACAGCAATACTGTCAACGTTGTTTTTACAAATAGATATTGTGAGATAACCGATCGACGCTGTAAGAGAAATCGACCCCTATACGCAAGGCCGTAACGAACCAGTCGATCCACCGAAGACCCTAACCGGACGGTTTCGCCATCTAGGCCCAAGCGTGATCGTATCGGGATCGATTGTGGGCTCAGGCGAAATCCTACTGACCTCAGGACTCGGTGCTGCGGCAGGATTCACACTGCTTTGGTGGGTGCTCGTGTCGTGCTGGAGCAAGTCGATCGTACAAGCCGAAATTACTCGGTATTGCATCTCGTCCGGCGACACCTATATGCGAGCGTTGAATCGCTTACCTGGCAAGATCAAGGGTCCTAAAGGTCCAGTCGGGTGGCCAGTATGGCTTGCGGTCATTTCGTTCTTCCCTGGCATCTTCGGCCTAGGCGGTATCGTAGGAGGAGCTGGACAAGGGCTAGCTCTCATGTTTGATGGGCTAAATCCGGTCTTAGCGACCGGGATCGTTACGGTGGGTGCGATTGGAATCCTAGCGACGGGCTCATACCCGTATCTCGAGCGGATCATGCTGGGTCTGGTCATGAGTTTCACCGTTATCACGCTCTTTAGTAGCGGCGTTATGCAGACCACGGAATTCCAGATGACGCTGGACGACTTAGCCGAAGGATTTAGGTTTCATTTCCCGTTGGCGGTCGCTGCGCTCGCAATTGCGATGTACGGCTATACGGGCGTAAACGGAGGCGAAATCGCTGCGTACACCTACTGGTGCGTTGAAAAAGGATATCCCAAGTACATCGGTGCTGACCCATCAGACCCGCGATGGGTAGACCGAGCAAAAGGTTGGATCAAGGTGCTCCATGCGGATGTGTGGCTGACCTTGTTCATATTGACTTTAGCGACTGTTCCTTTCTATCTGCTTGGTGCTGGGGTTCTTCACGCGACCGGTGCTCGACCGGAAGGTCTTGAGACGATTGAAGTCCTTGCTGGCATGTTCACAGGCACTCTCGGTGGGTGGTCGGTGCTGCTATTTGCAGCGGGTGCGTTCTGCATCTTGTTTTCTACGACGCTTTCAGGTGTTGGTGCAGGCGGTCGTGTATTCCCTGATTACATCGTCGAGTTTGGTTTTATTGGCCGCACGAAGATACATCGACGGCAATGGACTCGCGGCTATGTGATCGTCATTCCGATTATTGCTTTCTTTTTAGACTTGGGATTCCAAAATCCTGTCATCTTGGTCATGATTTCTGCGTCGTTTGCAGCGATCACATTACCAATTCAAAGTGGTGCGACACTCTGGTTGCAAAAACGTCATATGGATCAACGGATCAAGCCGCACTGGATCCTGAAATCAGCGCTGTGGGCGACGTTTGTTTTTCAGTTGTTAATGTCGCTCTTTGTTATATGGTTTACGTTCCAGAACCTTTTCAACTGATTTTTGCCATCTGTGAAAAGATGCGTGCCAGCAGGTGCTCTTCAAACGGAGATTTGATAAAACCGTAGCAGTTGCCGTTCCGATCAAAGATAACAATATTGCCTTGATGTTCGACGAGGTAGTCAGTTTCCTTGTGTGGATCGCCTAGCTGTTTGTAGCCCACATAAACTAGGTCTGCGAATCGTTTGACTTTAGCTGGCTCACCGGTAACGCCGATGATGTCGGGATCAATGTTGTCAGTGTAAGACTTGACGACCTCGTGGTGGTCGCGTTTAGCGTCAATCGACACGAACATTCGTTGCGTATTCTGTAGTGTGTCAGTGTCGCCCGTCTCTTTAAATCCATCGTACACGGTTCTCATTTGACCGAGTGTT
Organism: Gammaproteobacteria bacterium; assembly: GCA_026707905.1. Classification (GTDB taxonomy): domain Bacteria; phylum Pseudomonadota; class Gammaproteobacteria; order Pseudomonadales; family Azotimanducaceae; genus Bin55. Next base: position 11,374 of record JAPOVY010000153.1, read on the forward strand.
ACCGGGCATATATCTGGGCAATGTGTATATCCGAAAAATCCAAACGTCCACTTGCCTTTGAGTTGTGAACTGTCAAACGCTTCACCATCTTCATCGACTAGCTCTAAATCCTCCAGCAAGATCGGTTCAGGAAGAATTACTACGCCTAGAGACGCGAGCTCCTCATCAGTAACTGGTTCTGAACGTAAGTTCCACGCTAGTAATGCAAGGGCGATGACGCCCATAGACCCAAGCAACGTGAATCGAACATTGAACTTCATGAATTCTGAGACTCTCTGTCTTTTCTCACCGTGAAAAACCAATAGCCGCCAATGACCAGGGCACCGATGAGTAGCCATTGCGCAGCGTAACCCCAGTGTATGGCCGCAGAAAACTCAACCTGCAGCGGCGCTGCTTCTAGCACCCCCGGACTTTCATCGATGAGGCGTAATTCCAACGCGCGAGCACCGGTTAAGCGCGCCATTTGACCTATATTGACCTCACGGAGACGGATAGGCCAATCCGAGGCAGAACGCTCAAGCGACGAGCGTAGAACCGGGTTTGGCCACGCTATACCGATTATAGAAACGGCTGCGTCCGGTGTATCGATGTTTGGATTCACCTGAACAGAAGCCTCGACGGATACCCATCCGCGATTGACGAGGTAACGATCGCTTCCTGTGTTAAAGGTCTGAACGATCCAATAACCTGATCGTCCTCGATGTCGCTGATCTTCGATGATAAAGTAGCGCTGAGCGTCGAATCGACCAAGAAGCTGAAGTTTCCTGTAATCGATATCGGCTGTTGACAGAGTCTCTTCATTGATCGGCGGCAGGTTTAGTCTGGTTTCATAGTCGTCTTTCAAAGCTAGCTTTTCGAAGCCTCGTCCGACTTGCCAGATGCTCAAAGCGATCGTGACCAGAACCGCAATTCCGACTTGTATGACGAGAGGCCAACCACCTGGTGGGGTTTTCATTTTGGTTTTAGGTCGTGAAAAAACGCATACTGTCTTGCCACTCGGATTTCACCGATCGTGCTCTTCTTGTGTCTGGTGGGGAACACCTACTAGAGCAGGTCAACGGAGACATTCCCATCGACATCCTCGACGTAATTACAAGCACTGCAAGCACGTAACGTCACATTTCCGAGTAGGTCACGTTCAACATAGATCGTATCCTGCTGATTGCATCGTGGACATACTGCGCCAGCGATAAACTGTCGCTTCGGATTGCGAAGCCCATCGAGCACAGGACTCGTTTGAGGCTTGATATCGTGCCAGATTCGAAACGCTTCGGAAGCTTGTTCTACTAACATACCCAGACCGTCGGAAGTCTCGTCTGCGTGGGCTTCGACTTGCTGAATGAATGGTGTTCGACCGTCGCGTTGGTAACCGAGGTCATAACATCGAGCATCTTCAAACGTCGTACTCGGAACTGGTAGTTGTTCTTGTTGCCAACCCGCGGCTGTGGCGTTGATCACGATATCCCATCCTTGTTCGAGTTCTTCTAGATCAAGGACGTCGATTTTCGGGAACTGTTTTTGTAGCGCTTCGGCTCGAGAGCGTGTGCGATTAGCCAATGCGATTTCAGCACCGTGCTCAAGAAGCGGAAGAACAATACCTTTCGCGGCGCCGCCTGCGCCTATCACGAGAATCTTGGCTTGTTCAAGAGGCCAACGGAGACGCGATAGGTCTGCGACCAGACCGATACCGTCGGTGTTGTAACCTAGGAATACATCACCTACTGCGTGAATCGTGTTTACAGCGCTTGCAGCGATCGACGCTTGATCTTTTTGGTCAACAAACTTGTAAGCATCGTGCTTAAAAGGCGCCGTAACGTTGAGACCCGTGCCACTCCCCGAGAAGAAATCACGGGCGGTTGATTGAAAACCGTCTGGCGGTGCCAGGATTCGGTCGTAGGTTAATTCCAATCCAACCTGCATCGCGAACGCAAGGTGAATCTCAGGCGAAAGGCTATGCCCGATCGGGTTCCCAATGACGGCAAACTGCATGGCTATCGGATTTGATCGCCGCTTAAGGCGTCAAATATCTCGCTTGGTCCGGTGGCTTGACCCGTCGCGCCGTGTACGACATGATCGACGATGCCCCCGAATCTCTCCCGTGCCTCGTTCTCGGTAAGACACGGAGGGTCGTTGGCGATGTTTGCGGATGTCGACACGATGGGATGCCGGAACATTGCTGCGATCTCTCGCGCTTGCTCGTGACCTGGTACGCGAGCCGCCACGGTTGTGTTATCTCCGACAACCCATTTTGGAAACCGAGAAGTCGGTAAAAGCCAGGTTGTTCGACCAGGCCAGCTTTGCTCAACGCGAGCGCGTGTTTCTGAATTCAATTGCGTAAGTTCAGACTCAAACTTCGTCGCTTCGTCTGCGATGACTATAAGTCCTTTAGATTGCGGTCGTTGCTTGATCTCGAGAACACGCCTTACGGCGGCTGCATTGAAAGGATCGCACGCAAATCCCCAAACACCTTCGCAGGCGTGACAGATGATGCCTCCATCTCGAAGCAGCTTGACTGCTTCGCGGAGCTCCGCACTCACTTGAGAGAGGCCTGGACCTCGGCGTTTTTCTGCTTGATGGACTCTCGATTGTGGACGCGGTCTTCATTGAGCCTGTCGGCGAGTGACCCGTCATTCAATGAAAGGATTTGTGCTGCGAGATAACCCGCGTTTTTTGCACCTGCTTTGCCAATCGCAACGGTAGCCACCGGGACACCGCCAGGCATCTGAACTGTAGAGAGCAAGGCGTCGAAGCCGCTGAGTGGTCCGCCGTCCATTGGAACACCGATCACTGGCCGCGTGGTATGAGCCGCTACGGCGCCGGCAAGGTGAGCCGCTAAACCCGCTGCACAGATGAATACTTGACAATCGCGTCGTTCAGCTTCTTTAACGTACGCGATGGTCTCTTCCGGTGTGCGGTGCGCGGACGATACCCGTACTTCATATGAAATAGAAAACGTGTCGAGGATCTCTGTGGTTGCTTGCATTGTGGGCCAATCGGAGTCAGAACCCATCAATACGGCAACGAATGGCATCTAAACCTCCACTGAAATATGCGAATATACGCAAGAACATGAAGCGGCAAATTCTATTGACGCTCATACACGGAGCACCTATATGAGTAACGACCTAGTCCTCTACACTCACCCCATGTCCCGCGGCCGTATCGCGCGTTGGCTCATGGAGGAATCTGGACAACCATACACCACAGAAATCTTGGAATTTGGTTCGACCATCAAATCGCCTGAGTACTTACGTATTAATCCGATGGGGAAGGTTCCTGCGCTCAGACACGGTGATGTCGTAGTCACTGAAGCAGCGGCAATTTGTGCTTATGTGGCTGACGCATTCCCGGAAGCCGGTTTGGCGCCTGAACCCAAAGAACGCGGCAGCTACTACCGCTGGCTTTTATTTGCGGCGGGTCCAATAGAGCAGAGTTGCGTCACTAAAGCACTCGGATTTGACGTACCTGAGAAGCAAGAAGGACTAGTCGGCTACGGTACACACGGTAGGATGTTGGACACGCTTGAGGGTATGTTGTCCACGCAGGAATACGCAGCCGGTGAACGGTTCAGTGCCGCAGATATTTATCTAGCTGCGCAGCTGCAGTGGAACATGATGATGGGCGTGGTTGAAGAGCGCGACGTATTCGTTGACTACTCTCAGCGAATGCATCAACGGCCTGCATGTGTGCGAGCTGATGAAATCGACAACGAACTGGCGGCGAAGCTTCAATCGTCCTAGTCATCTCGATGGCAAAAGCTAGTAAGACACTTCCTGCAACGGAAGCCCGTAAGCGCTTGATTGCAGCGGCGAAAATCGGGGATTTGAAGGCGATCCGAGGTGTTCTTAGTCTCCGTGAAGACGCTATACATCTTCGTAATTCGCATCACAATACCGCTCTAAGAAGTGCGGTAGGTGCAGGTCAACTCGATGCCGCTCAGCTGTTAGTAGAGTACGGCGCAGATGTCCATCAGGTTAACCATGGTGGTTCATCGCTCATGGAAGCCGCGGTCTATGCAGGAAAACCAGACACAGTGCACTGGCTAGGACGTAACGGTCTAGCGGTTGGAATCGTGGAGTTGAGTGCAATCGGTGATCTCAAAAGGGTCATATCAGTCCTCGAGTCCGATCCTGCGTGTATGAATCAACGTGACCGCCGTGGCTTAACAGCGCTACATCACGCGGCTCGATGTGGACACATCGCGTTGATAAAAGCTCTGATCGTTCGGGGCGCAGATATTCACGCCGCGAATCGGCATGGGCATGTCCCGCTCTCTATCGCCGTGGAAGAACGTCAGATTGAGTCTACCGAGGTTCTCTTAGCGAACGGTGCCGATCCTAATGCTCGGGGTGGGCACTATCGTGGATCTGTGCTTCATCGCGCGGTTTTGCGCCGTAGTTTGCCGATTGTTATAGCGCTTCTAAACGCAGGTGCAGACCCAAACTATCGAGATGCGAACGGCAAAACGCCTCTCCATGATGCGATCGGGATAGGGAATCAGAAGATTGTTGCGAGGGTATTAATAGCTTCGGGAATAGACATCTCGTTGCGTACCGGAAAGACCAAATACAGTGAAAGAGGCGAAACAGCATTGGAATATGCGAAAAATCGTCGAAAGGCGCGTATCGTCAAAATGCTAGAGGACTACCTTAGCGCGTCTTAGTTTGGTAGCAGGAGCTCGTTGCCTTCTAAGTACGTAACAATGGTCTTGACGAGTGTCGATGGCGATTCTCGATGGGTTTGTAGATGGAGATCTGGGTTCTGAGGTGATTCATACGAATCATCCACCCCAGTGAAATTCTCGATTTCACGTGCGCGAGCTCGGCGATATAAGCCTTTCGGATCACGCTCCTCGCACACACTTAAAGGCGCATCAACAAAGATCTCCACGAACTGACCTTGTTCGAAAAGCGATCTCACCGCAGCTCGTTGACGCCGCAATGGAGAAATCAATGCCACTAAGGCTATGTATCCCTCATCGAGAAAGAGCTTCGCGACTTCCGCGACTCTTCGCATGTTTTCCATGCGATCCTCTTCGCTAAATCCTAAGTCCGCGTTCAAGGATTGCCGCAAGTCATCGCCATCGAGAGAGCGACACGGTACATGGCGGTCCTTTAACATCGAGGCCAGCTCGCGTACAAGGGTGGTCTTACCGGCACCGGATAGACCGGTGAACCAAAGAACACACGGTTTATTTCGAATCAAAGCACTTGACAGAAAACAAGCGACGTCCGTTTCAATCGGGTATCCCTTAATTTGTGACTAGGCGTGGGGCGATGTGCGAATCCATCCATCGTGCGCGACGATCGCATACTAATCTCAGTTTTTCGATAGGACCTTCTCCCAAAGTTCGCGCAGATCTCGATTTAGGTCATGGTCGATGCGCGGCATCGCGTCCAATACCATGGTAGCTCTCGATTCTGAGTCGTAGTGCGGCCATGTCGGCAAGCCTGCCCCATTTGGATCGCCTGTTCGAACGAATGCGATCAGCGTGTCCGACCATCGCTGCGCGAGCTCGCGTGCGATGGGGTCTTTACCGTCGTAGCCGATCAATTCACCAGGGTCTGGGCTGTTGAAGCGATTGAACGTAAACGGGATTTCTGCCGCATGTGTCGCACCCACGCTGCGTCCAAATACCGGTTTGGTGGTCGCATAATCGAATCGATAGAGCCAACCGCCATTGCCAGCGAGTGTAGCTTGCGTGGCACTTCCGACCGCTGATTTCAAGAACATCGCGTCGAATACGCGTTCTAGAATCTTCATGTCGTCAGCAGACGGATCTTCTGCTCGCAAAGCGTTGATGAACGGTTGCGGGTCCTCGCCCGCGGTTACTGCGCGCGCCAATCCGTCGAGGAATTCTGCGGCGGCGTTTGGCGCGAACAACGCGAATAGTGCCGAGAAGAAGGTGCCTTCATCTCGATTCGTTCCGGCGATCAGCGGAACGCCTTGTGCGCCGCGATCTCGTATCGCTTCGTTCGGTGAGCGTGAGACAACGGTGCCGTCGATGGCCGCGCCGAAGTCAGACAGCACTTCTTGTAACGCGAACAGTTCTTCGGCCGACATGCCATTGAGTTTGTCTACGACGAGATCTTTCGTTGTGTCAAGATGTTCGAGTAAACCGTTCACATGGTCTGCTGGCGGGGTTTCTGTTGACCCCGGACTATGCGCGATTGCCTTGTGGTACAAGCCATCAGCCGAAGGTGTGGCCAGAAGCGTCAGTACGGAGGCGCCGCCCGCGGACTCGCCGAAAATCGTGACGTTCTCAGGGTTGCCCCCAAAGTCAGCGATGTTGTCCCGCACCCACTCAAGCGCAAGCACCTGATCCCGCATGCCGTTGTTTGCAGAACCGGCGTAGTCGTCGCCGAACGGCGACAAGTCGAGAAATCCGAGTATCCCAAGTCGGTAATTGATCGTCACCACGACGACATCGCCCTGAATTGCCAACATTGTGCCGTCGTATCCGTTAGCTGATCCTTGGGTAAATCCGCCGCCATGTATCCAAAACATCACGGGTCGATCCGATCCGTCGGTGCTGGGTGTCACGATATTCAGGTATAGGCAATCTTCGCTCGTGATTCCGATCGCCTGACCAAAAATGCCGCTTGGCGCTTGTACACAGCGATTTGGAAATTGCGTGGCATCTATGAGTTCTGACGAAGCATCGGGTTTCTGCGGAGCGCTAAAACGTAGATCGCCAGTAGGCGGTTGTGCATACGGTAGACCCCGAAAATGTAACGTGCCGTTTTGACGAAGCCCTTTTACGTCGCCGAACTGAGTGCTTACGAGGGTTGAATGAGGTTCGTTGTCCGCGATAGCAAGTTCCGTGCTCGACTCTTCCGCTAACTCGCTGCTTGCGACGTAAATGGATGACAAGCCGCTCCCGAGTATCAAGATCAGGCGAAACAGTGACGTATAGAGGACGTGAAATCGCGTCGAGGAAAGATTTGCGATGTGGACCGATTCACAAGATGTATCTTCGAACATGCGGGACATACTTGCGAGTCTCTGGCGGATTGGGTGGTGAAGTGTATTCGTGCTAAATGGGGAAACGAGGCGACGGCGTAAGCCTTTCGAGTTCGTCGCCGTTGTTTAGGATAAGAACAGCAACATAAGCGATCTGGATTGTGGAATGGTTGTCAAGGTTGATGGCGAGGCGAACACCTTCACAAAGTGTGTGTACCGCTCAATGCACCTCTGTCATGTATCCATTGAGATGTACGTCAACTAATCGCCTTTAGATACAAGAAAGTACTATGTTCGTAAATATCGGCGTGAAAAGTCGGTAATTTCCCACTTTTACATACATAAAAGTAGGAATAGTGCTGACTGGTGAGTCCCAAGCGCGATAGGACTTAATTTGGAACGGTTTCTTGAGCGGGAGCTACTCACTTGACGAGACGCGACAGTTAGAAAGCGATCGTTGAGCTATGGTGCGCGTTATATGAGCGGTCATGTCAACTACGGACCCGAACGAAACTAAGGATGGCGTTGTATCAAACTAGCCAATTTATGACGTAGTCCAGCGCGCACAATCGAGACTCGCTACGACCAACCCGAATCTTGATAAATAGTGAGATGCCGAAACAGCGCTTCAACAAGTCAGTTCAAGCGACCAGTACGTCTGACGTATTTACGATAACGCGACATGCGATCATGGTCAATACGTGCATCAAGCGGTTCGAGATGGTGTTCGGTCAATTCTTGTTGAACTTCCGCATATTCTGGATCATCAACTAAGTTGCGACTCTCGTCAGGAGTCTCCTGTCGATCGATGAATTGCGATGGTTCATGCGTCTCCGTTTTGACGGTAAGCTTATATCGATCGGTGATGACAGTAGACTCACCAAACAATTCAGAGACAACTGCGTCACAACCACTTTCAGATGCGGGTCCTGAAACGATGGCTTTGAGTGATCGTCCTAACGAATCCTTAAATGACTCAACCTCACCTATATCCAACAGCGTATTCGTTAGATCAACTTGCTGAACCAGCTGGTCTGTCTTTTGCGGTTCTGCTTTTGGCGCACGGATCAACAATGGAATGTGCACCGAAGGTTCTAAATACACGGTTTTACCCATCAACCCTAAGTCTCCTAGCATCTCGCCGTGATCACTTGTGAACAGAACCCATGTGTTGTCGGCAAATCCTGATTTACGGAGTGTTTCGAGGAGCTCACCAACCCAATGGTCGATGAGTGAGATATTGGCGTAATAGTTAATCCGCCATTGGCGTCGCTGTTCTCTTGTTGAGCGTGCGATCGTACTGAGGGAATCTAATCTCGCCTTGAGGTACGGCGATGGATTCTCGATTGTCGCTGTTGTACCGATGTCGATTTCTTCATCTCGATATAGCGCACGAAAGTCCTCGGGACCGTCGTAAGGGTCGTGAGGTCCTGTAAACTGGACTTGGAGGTAAAACGGCTGTGATCTATCGTACGTGGAAAGCCATTCCATCGCTGTACGACCTATAAAAGAATCGATATCACCGAATGTGGGCGCCGGTGATGGTGGTTGTGCCCATGGGGTGGGGTTCCCCGACCGCAGTTCGTCAAGCCATTCGTTGATGTACTTCCGGTGTGCATCGACGAATCCGTGTTCAGTCGCATAGTCCGTATATGCGCATCCCTGAGAACCCGTACCAATTGGGTCGTTAACCTCGACCCTCTCTTTAAATCCCCAAGCTTCCAACATATGGTCCATCGATTTAGCGTGTAAGCCTGCTTTAGGTCCTGGACCAGTGCGCCATAAATGGGTTTTGCCGATGACGGCGGTGAAATAGCCAGCATCGCGCATGCTTCTAACATGGCTACGACCATTGACGTCAGCGCCCCATGCATTGCTCCATACCCCGTTTTCGCGCGGCAATTGACCTGTCATGATGGCAGCACGAGCTGGCACGCACAACGGTGAATTGGAAATACAGCGATTAAAAACGGTGGAGCGGCTGGCGAGTTCGTTTAGATTTGGGGTGATTACGTCAGATTCATTGCGATATCCGACTGCATCGCCACGCCACTGATCAGTAGCGATTAAGAGAATATTCGGTGGCATAGATATGCACCATCAGTTCCCTCGCCGCCCTTTGAACTTATGCTGCTTTGCTTGCTAGTAATGCGAGTACGCGTCGAGGATCGAATGCGTCTCTCACCCCTTCAGAGATGAATATCAGGAGGCAAAGCATGATAGCGAGGGTGAAGAAACCGGTCAGACCTAAAAAGGGAGCTTCAACATTGGACCTACCTTGGTTCATGAGCTCGCCGAGGGACGGTGCGCCCTCCGGTAGTCCTAAGCCTAGAAAATCTAGAGCGGTCAACGTTGTTACTGCCGTGCACAGAATGAATGGCATATTGGTAAGTGTCGCGACCATTGCGTTTGGCAGTACGTGTCGACGCATGATGACGGGGTTTGGGACACCTAACGATCGAGCTGCACGTACGTAATCGAAGTTACGTGTGCGGAGGAACTCCGCGCGAACTACAGCCGATAGCGGCATCCAGCTAAATAAAGTCAGCAAGATCAGCATTACAAGCAAGTTGCGTTCGACGATCGTCGACATGATGATCAAGATTAGTAGTGTGGGCAAGCCAACCCAAATTTCGACTAAACGCTGTCCCACAAGATCCGTCAGACCTCCGAAGTACCCCTGAACTGCGCCGACCGAGATTCCGATCACCGCTGCCATCGATGTCAAAATCAAGCCAAAAATGACGGACAATCGAAAACCATAAATAAGACGGGCTAATGTGTCTTTGCCGCGATCATCGGTACCTAGCCAATGCTGTGCTGATGGCCACGCCGGTGTTGCAGAGAGCACGTGAAAATCGACCGTGTCGTAGGCGTAAGGGATGATCGGATAGATGGTAAAGGCATTCTTAGATTCAAGGAGGTCTTCGATGTAAGGGTCGGTGTAGTCAACCACGATATCTAGCTCGCCACCCAAATCACGTTCGGAGACAAACTCCACGACTGGGAACCAGATATTTCCATCCATCACGATCACGATGGGCTTGTCGTTCGCGATGAATTCGGCGAAAAGGGTTACAACGAACAAGGTTCCGAAGATCCAAAGGGAGTAATAGCCGCGTCGGTTTGCCTTGAAGTTCGCGAATCCGCGTTCGACGAGTGGGCTCATTGGCGCGTCTCAAAGTCGATGCGTGGATCGATCAGCACGTAGCAAAGATCGCCGATAAGCTGCATGGTCAGTCCGATTAACGAAAAGCAATACAGCGTCCCGAACATGATGGGATAGTCACGCTTTATGACAGCGTCGTAACTTAACAAGCCCAGACCGTTGAGATTGAAGATGACTTCAATTAATAATGAGCCGGTAAACAGGATGCCGATAAGAGCGGAGGGAAATCCAGCGATGACGATCAGCATCGCATTACGGAAAACGTGCCCGAAAAGCACACGTTTTTCATTGATGCCTTTTGCTCTGGCTGTTAAAACGAATTGCTTGCTGATTTCCTCCAAGAACGAATTCTTGGTGAGCATCGTGAGGTACGCAAAACCGCCTACGGTGAGTGCAATAACCGGTAGCGTTATGTGCCAGAAATAGTCTTGAATTTTGTCTAGCCAGCCGAGGTCGCCGAAATTAGCGGACGTTAGCCCTTGTAAGGGAAACCAGTCAAACGTGCTCTGTCCACCTGCAAAGAGCAGGATCAGCAGGATCGCGAACAGGAATCCCGGGATCGCGTAACCGACAAAGATCACTGTACTCGACCAGAAGTCGAACGTTGTGCCGTCTCTGACGGCCTTTCGTACCCCGAGAGGTACAGAAATGCTGTAGATCAGCAGCAACGACCAGAGGCCAAGTGAAATCGAAACAGGAAAGCGTTCGATTACTAGCTCGTGAACGGGTCGGTTTTGAAAGTAGCTCTCCCCGAAGTCGAACTGAATGTAATTCCAAACCATGGTGAAGAACCGCTCGTGGGCGGGTTTGTCAAAACCGAATTGCTTATTTAGGTCCTCCAAAAGGTCAGGGTCTAGTCCGTACGTTGTGCTGCTCTGAACCGTACCAGCTGCTGCCAACGCATCCGAAGACATACCCATATCCCCGCCACCGCTGATACCTTGGGTGGTAGATGTTTGCCCCATCATCATTCTTGCGACGATTTGCTCGATGGGCCCGCCCGGTGCAAATTGAGCAATCGTGAAGTTAATTAGGATGATGCCGAATAGAGTAACGGGTACGAGGAGGATGCGCTTGGTGATATAGATAAGCATTAGTGAGAGATCACTTCGATGTTAGTTCCCACGTAGCTCTGCCAGTCCAGCTTGTAATGCTTTTTCCTTCTCGGGATCCCACCACCATGCGTCGATAACAGGTACCCGATTCAATGGTCCGGAATCAACGTAACTGAATCGGTCCCAATAAACGGCGCGATAGCCAGGTTGACCCATACCCGGCACCATATAAAACTCCCATAGAAGTACTCGATCCAAAGCACGAGTTGCTGCGAACAAGCCCTCAGCGGTGCGAGCTTCGTTCACTTTATCTATAAGGTAATCAACGGCTGGGTTTTTTACGCCAGCCCAGTTCAGACTGTTAGGCTCGTCCGCTGCGGCACTACCAAATCGATTACGTAAATCAATACCTGGCATATTGCTAGGAATATAGATATAGCCACCGCCGTCGAATTTCCGCGCACGCATCCTGTGCTGCCAATTGGATACTTCAGGTGCCACTGCGGACGTTTCAATGCCTACCTGATTGAGCCGTTTCATATAAGGTGTTTTCGCTCTTAGCAACATAGGTGATACGAACACGAAGTCGACTTTAAAACGCTCGTCGGTTTCTTTGTGCCTCAACTGACCATTTTTAAGTGTCCAGCCTGCTTCATCGAATAACTCAATCGCGCGCCTCATGGCGTCGCGATTGGTGCCGTACCCATCAGACTCTGGTTGATCGAATTCTTCAGTGAACACCCGAGTCGGCACCTTATCTCGAATAGGTTCAAGTAGCGTTAGTTCCGCTTCGGAGGGTAGGCCTTCCCAAGCCATTTCTGAGTTGTAAAAGTAGCTGTTACCGTAGTCGTAAAACCCATGAAGAATCACGCGGTTGATCCAAGGAAAGTCATACAAAAGGAACAGTGCTTCCCGTACGCGACGATCCTGGAATCGTTCGATTCGAACGTTCCAAAACGCGGGCCACCACATACCCCATGAGCGTTTTAAGTAAATCAGGCGTTTTTGAAACAACCCTGCCGCCACTTCAGGGAAGTCATATTTAACCGTCCAGTTTTTAGAGACGGTTTCTTCGCGAAAGTCCAGTACACCCGCTTTATGCGCTTCCGTGATAACTTGCTCATCGCGAAAGTAGTCCCACTGGATCTTGTTGTAGTTGTAGCGGCCCCGCATTGAAGGAACGTCCTTTCCCCAGTAATCCTCAAAACGCTCGTAGATCGCTAGCTGGCCAAAGTCGACTTCGGTCAACTGATAAGGGCCACTCCCTAGCGGGGGATCCGTGACGGTCTTGGATAGATCTTTATCGGCCCAATAGTGCTTCGGCAATATGCCTTGGCCACCGTATATGAACGGTGTAGCCGGATTGATTTCGGCGCCTTCCTTGGTGACAAAACACACTTCTCGTTCACCAAAACTGTATATGCGTTCGAGATCGCGGAGCGCCGTTTTCAGACCGACGTTGCCATGTTCGAGGAAAGCCTCGAATGTCCAGACGACGTCTTCAACTGTCAGCGGTTTCCCGTCGTGCCAGTAGGCGTTATCGCGCAGTTTGAATGCCACCCAACGGTAGTCATTTTCGACTGCGATACCCTCGGCTAAACGCCCGTATGCGCTTTGTGATTCGTCGGCGGCACCGGTCAGCAATGAATCGTAGATAAGGGCACCAGGTCCACCGCTTTCGTAACCCGCAAGCAATCGACCTTTGTCAGGGAGGAAGTTGTAGTTATCGAAGGTGCCGAGTTGGGGCATCCGCAATATGCCGCCTTTCGGTGCGTTAGGGTTGTTGTAGTCGAAGTGTTGGAAATCTCTAGCGTATTTGAGCGGTAAGACGTAGGACCACCCGTGTTGATACTGAGGATTGACGCACGGTTCCGTTTGAGCGTTCACGAACGATGCACATAGCAGTAACACGTACACCGTCCAGCTCGTCGGACACGCATACCACTGATGGTTTAAGCTAGTTGCTTTATGCACAGCCAAATTAAGGATTTCGTATGTCTGTAGCTACCGAATTGTTTGATCTCACCGACCGAGTTGCCTTGTTAACGGGCGCTTCCAAAGGTATGGGATTATCAATGGCTGAAGGATTAGCGGAACACGGCGCAAAGGTCGTCGTTTCGAGTCGCAAACTAGACCAATGCGAAGCGGCTGTGGAACAGATAAACGAAAAGTGTGGCGATGAACGCGCGATCGCTGTCGCCTGCAACATTGGATACAAGGACCAGCTGGAGAACTTAGTCGAAACTACCCGTAGTCGCTTTGGTCCAATTGACATTTTGGTCAGCAATGCGGGTGTCAATCCATTTTACGGAAGGATGTCAGAGATACCGGATTCCGCTTTCGACAAGACGATGAACTCAAATGTCCGCTCGAATCACTGGTTAGCACACATGGTGGCTCCCGATATGGTCGCCAAAGGTCAAGGCTCGATGATGATCACCGCGAGCACTGGTGCGTTCTCGGGTTCCTTGACCTTGGGCACGTACAACATCTCTAAATTAGCCGACATTGCGTTAGTACGAAATCTCGCAATGGAATATGGACCGGACGGCATTCGCGTGAACGCGATCTGTCCAGGTTTGATAAAAACCGATTTTGCGCGTGCGTTGTGGGACAATCCTGAAGCCAAACGCAACGCCGAAACGAATACACCGCTTCGACGTCTCGGCGAGTCGGACGACTTGAAGGGAATCGCCGTTTTCTTGGCTTCGGACGCGAGTACGTACGTTACGGGTCAGGCAATTGCGGTTTGTGGCGGTACGCATATGTGGCGTTGAGCACATAATGAGGTGACTGTGCAGAAATCTCTTCCGGCTGCGTGACTGAGGATGGCGTTTAAAGGTTTCATCCTTCAAAGCACGTACAGGGTTGTGAACGGCCAGCCGATCATTCTGATCTATGGTCGGCTTGATGACGGACGTACTTTTGTGATTCGTGAAACGCGTCAATTGCCGACGTTCTACGTCCGCGCGGCAGATGTCGAACACCTGGAATGGGGAAATGCGAAGGTCGAAAGCACAACGTGGAAGACATTGGATGGCTTAAGTGCCTCCCGGGTGAAGGTCACAGAACCATCGAAGGTTGTCCCACTCCGAGACCGCATACACAGCGCGAATAAACGCACGTATGAAGCGGATATTCCTTTCGCTACAGCTTACTTAATGGAACGCGACATCCGTGGTGGCGTGTCCATTAGCGGAGAACCGAGTCCTTCGAAAACCTTGGTCGATGTCGAGTTTAACGATCCCTCACTTGAACCCTGTGAGGTGGACTTCATCCCTAGGTGTTTGTCGTTCGATATTGAAACCGATCCAGACGCTACGGAGTTACTTGCGGTTTCCCTATATAGCGATGGTATTGATGAAGTACTTGTTTGCGATCCAGCTGGTCGGGAGATGCCGGACGGTGCAATCGGTTTTGCGACCGAACAGGACACGATTGAGGCGTTTGTTGCTCGTGTACGCGAGTTAGATCCCGATGTCCTGACGGGTTGGAACGTTGTTGATTTTGACCTAGACGCGCTACGCCGTATAAGCCTTCGTACTGGTGCACACTTCGAGCTCGGCCGTGCGCCCGGACGCTTAGTGCTTCGCGAGGCGCAAGGCTATTTTGGCAGTGGGAGAGCCTTAATCCCCGGTCGCGTTGTATTGGATGGCATCGACTTGGTACGAGGCGCGTTTATTCGCTTTCCAGAGTATTCGTTAGAGGCGGTCGCGCAGGAAGTACTAGGTGAAGGTAAACAGGTTGAGGGTGATGTCCACGACCGCGCCGGTGAGATTCTTGAGAGATACGAACACGATCTACCAGGATTCGCAACGTACGCACGAACAGACGCGAGGCTAGCCTATCAGATCATCGAGCGATTGAAGCTCTTACCCCTTGCAAAGGTTCGCAGTACCCTCACAGGTATGCCAATGGATCGTGTCGCGGCAAGTGTCGCTTCATTTGATTTCGTCTATATCGCAGCGCTCAAGAAAAGACGGGTTTGCGCACCGAGCTTCGATCGTTCACGAAATGACACATCAGAGTCACATGAAGGCGGTGCTGTGTTATCGCCAGAAGTCGGCATTCACACTAACGTGTGGGTACTTGATTACAAGAGCCTATATCCAAGCATCATTCGAACGTTCAACATCGACCCGCTTGGGTATGCGGGTACCGACGAGTCGCTGGCGGGAATCCGTCTTCTAAATGACGCGGTATTTTCAAGAAGTCCGGCGATATTGCCTGGGGTATTGGATGGCTTATACGCGGCACGGGAGCGAGCGAAACATCAAGATGACAGTGTCGCTTCGCAAGCTATCAAAATCTTGATGAACTCGTTCTATGGCGTCTTGGCGACACCTGTATGTCGATTCCATAACAGCAAGGTTGGTAACGCGATAACGACCATGGGACGACACTTCTTGATGTGGTCGAAGGACTGGTTTGAATCCCGTGGGTTTGCTGTCCTATACGGCGATACAGATAGTGTGTTCGTGGCATCAGGTTCCGAATACAGGGAGCGTGCGACCAACTTAGGGAATGAGTTAACCAGGCAATTCAACTTGGAACTCTCGAACTATATCGAGCGAGAATGGCAAGTAGAGAGCAAGCTCGAGCTCGAATTTGAAAAGCTCTACACCCGATTGTTCCTTCTACCTCTAAAGAAGGGAAGTGGGGGCGCAAGGAAACGCTATGCAGGGCAGATTAGCGCGACGGGGCAAGTGGAATTCGTCGGCATGGAAGTGGTTCGACGAGATTGGACGGAACTCGCGAAAGACGCTCAGCGGGAGTTGTACGCGCGACTATTCCAAGGTGAACCAGTTGAAGATTTCATTCGTGATCTTGTGAATGCGGTACGAGACGGAAGAATGGATGCGAAGCTCGTTTATCGAAAAGGCTTAAGTAAGCCGCCAACGAGCTACACAAAAGTCAAACCGCCGCACGTCGTCGCCGCGCTTAAGTCCACCAACCTGTCGCGAGTTGTCCACTACGTGATGACGTTAGATGGTCCTGAACCGACAGACAATATCCGTCACGACATCGATCGAGAGCACTATATAGAAAAGCAGCTCAAAGGTGTCGCGGAACCAGTGCTAGCAACGCTAGGTACGACTTGGGAGTCTGCCTGTGGTATTCCGGTTCAGCGCTCGTTATTCGATGCACTTGAGTAGTAAAGCCCCATGAGCGACGCTGCACTCGACGCGTACTGGCGATTTTTCGAGACCTTTAACACGCGTGACGCCTACACGTTTTCTACTGCAATGAGCTATCCGCACGTACGTGTGTCGTGGGCTCGCGAGCCCGTGGTTTTGGCCGATCAAGAAGCGCATGCGCTAAGCGTTGGATGGGACGCGTTTATACGATCTGGATGGGACCATACCGTGGGGGCGGACCCGGAGGTCATCGGTAGTTCGGTTGCAAAAGCGCACATCGCCGGTGGATGGACTCGATATACGGTGTCAGATGAGCCAATATTGACGAACAAAGTGTGCTACATCGTCACGCGCGTCGAAGGCAAGTGGGGGATTCAGAGCCGCTTTGGCACCGACCCGGGCAACGATGGCGTCGAACAAACGGAGAGTGAATCGGTTTCGGCACTAGATCACGTCAGTGGGTTTTTACAGGCCATCGCGAGCAAGGATGGTTCCACTGATCGATTCATCTCCGACGAGTTTTTCGTGATCGGTGTAGGTGCGGTACGACGCGTTAAACGTGGCGAAGACTTACTAATGGAAGGTATGCATGACCCTCAGTTACGCGTTATACAGAGTGGTCCATCCTCGATAACTGTGTGTGCGCTTGAGCATGGACACGAAGCGTTAATCTATGCTGTTCGTCAGGAAAATGAGTGGAAGATCAAGGCAGGATCATGGCTTTAGAGAAACGAACGATCGGTCGTACGGGTGTTGATGTCACGGCATGGGGAATGGGTTGTGCGCCTCTTGGGGGCGTCGGCGACCGCATTTCGGATGGTGACAGCGATGCCATACTCAATGCGGCGTGGGACAAAGGTGTCCGTTACTTCGATTCGGCACCTTTGTATGGCCATGGGCTATCGGAAAAGCGTGTAGGACGCGTGCTTAGTGGCAAGCCACGAGATGAATTCGTGCTTTCAACCAAGATTGGCCGCTTGTTGGTTCCTGCGGATGAGGGTACACGCGACGCGCTAATGCGCGATAGCGAGAATCTGGCGATCCGTTACGACTATTCAAGCGACGCGGTCGTCGCATCGGTCGAAAGCAGTCTACATCGGCTCAATCTGGACCGCATTGACATTCTGTTATGTCACGACATCGATCGTTGGACACACGGTGACGATCAGCCCGGGATTTATGAAGCCGCCGCGAACGGCGCGTTACCGGCGATGCATCGTTTGCGCGAACAAGGGTTGGTCCGGGCGATCGGTCTCGGAGTTAACGAATCCGCAGTATGTGTTCGCGTGATGCAAGAGTTCGAACCGGACTGCTTCCTGTTGGCCGGGCGTTTCACGCTACTTGAGCAAGAGCCACTCGACGAAATGTTGCCTATGTGCGTTGACCGAAACGTGTCTGTCATCATTGGTGGTCCTTACAACTCTGGGATATTGGCAAATACCGAACGTCGGCGAGCGACTTACGACTACAAACCGGCACCAGACGATCTCTGGGAAAAGGCACAGAAAATCCGTGTAGTCTGCGACGCTCACGGCATCGACATGCGTGCAGCTGCTCTCCAGTATGTGTTGCGACATCCTGCTGTCGCAAGTGTGATCCCTGGTATGTGGGCTTTGCACGAAGTTTCAGAAAATGCCGAGCTACTTAACGTATCGATCCCTGACGCGTTATGGTCGGATCTCGCGGACCAAGATCTCGCGCGCGCTTGGTAAGTGATTTGACACCCCAAAAAGTCACCGTATGGGATGTGCCACTGCGAGTCTGGCATTGGCTGTTCGGTGCGGCTATCCTGACGGCATTAGCAACAGGTTTGATCGAAGAGCTTTACAACATCGACATCCACCAGTGGGCGGGTATCAGCGTCGTCTCGCTTCTCGTTTTCCGTCTGACTTGGGGTATCTGGGGAGCGACGTACGCTCGATGGACGAAATACTGGACGACGCCGCGCAAATTCCTCGATCACTTCTTACGTAAAGGCGAACTGACGCCACATACGGCTCCCGGAATCGTATTGGTTCTGATCTTGTTGCTGGGTGCCCTAGTTCAATCAGTGACCGGGTTGTTTATGACGGACGACATCTTCTTCGAAGGACCGTTACACGACTACGTTGACGACTCGACATTTGATTGGGTCTATCTAGTCCACCACAATGCGTGGCGACTTGTCGTGGTGGCGGTAGCGGTGCATTTGCTCGCCCAGTTGATCTATGGTGTCGTTTTGCGCGATCCAACCCCCATTGGGATGGTTACAGGTCAGAAGCGAGTGGCATTGCCAAGGGTTGCCACACCTTGGATTCGTGCGTTGTTCAGCTCTGCCTTGGGTGGCGTAACGTTTGCGGTATTAACGTTCCTCGCCGACTAGCATTCATTCTCGGTAACGTGTGTGACATCCGCGACAGGCTTGTCCGAGTTCACCAACTGCAGGACCGATTTGCGCCATATCACCAGAGCTAGCGGCCTCACGGAATGCACTAGCGGCTTCTTTGAGTGTAGTAAGTCGTTCGGCGAAATCTTGAGGTTCTTCCCAGATTTCAGGTAGCGCATCGCCACCTTCTGATCCTTCAGGAAACACGCTTTGTGCGGTTTCGGCGAGTTCTGCAAGAGCGGCTGCGAGAGGAGCGATGTCGTTTGGTCGATCAACTTCCTGTCTGAGGATTTTTGCGAGTGCGCCCATGGTTCCGCCGATCGCTGACATGACTTCCTGTCGATACTCAACTTGATCCTCGTCTGCCGTAACCGCGAGACCCAAGAGCACAGCGAGCGTAAATGCAACAAATCGTCTCATTTCTAACCCCTTAGTTGATGTGGCGATTGTAGAACGTATCTATCAAGTCCCTGTGAATGAGGGTTTACGCTTCTCAATAAAGGACAATCGCGATTCGCGTTGATCATTCACAGCTTTCCGTGGCGTCGCAAGACTACTAAGCTCAAAACGTAACGCATCTTCTAGCTCGACTTCGTTGTTGTGCTGGAGGACACGTTTGGACGTACGGAGCGCTAGTGGTGGCCATCCAGCCATTTGTGCAGCTACTTCGTGCGCCGTATCCATCAAAACGTCGTGATCGACGAGGCGATCAAGAAGCCCGATTCGGTACGCTTCATCCGAATCGATCGTTCTACTGGTATAGATCAAATCAGCCGCTCGCGAGTATCCCACAATGCGAGGTAGGAAGAAGGACATGCCGCTGTCTGGCGAGAGGTTTCGCTCGATAAACACGGTTTTGAATCGCGCTTTTTCGCTTCCGATGCGCAGGTCGCATCCCAGGCTCAGACTCATGCCAGCGCCTGCTGCTACGCCGTTCATGACTGCGATTGTTGGTTTATCAACGTTGTAGATAGCGAGTGCTTGCCGCCCGACCCAACCCAAATCATCCATCAGTTCGTTTTGTTTTGACGCGCGTACCTCTTGCGAAGACGCACCTGGATTTGGCGTGAGGTCGGCTCCGGAACAGAAGCCACGACCTGCTCCGGTGAGTAGGACAACGCGAATTTCATCGTCGTGTTGAGCTTTTGCAAGTGCATCACGAAGATCCTGTTGTAAACCGCCATTGAGCGCATTGAGCTTTTCAGGTCTGTTGAGGGTTAACGTCGCGACGTGATCTTGTACGTCGTAAATGAGATTCTCGAAAGCCATCGAATCGGTCGCCATATATGAATGAGATACCGTGCAATAGCATAAAACACGGTCGAGGTCGCTTATTTAACGTGTTCAGAAAAGGGTCGTTTTGAGTGGTCTTCGATGATTAGATACCTTCCTATAATCAAAAAAACGCAGGCAAATGAGAGCAAACGGTCGATCGACCGAGGGAGCGCTGAAGCGTGAACATGCGATATTTATTGATATGGTTGCTTGTCAGCTTCATCACCAGCTTCTTGTTGATCGGTTGTGGTGGTTCTTCAGGTGGTAACCCGTCTCCACCTCCCACACCTACGACACCTCCGCCAACGCCTCCCCCACCGCCACCTCCTCCAGCTCGATTGAGCGATCCAATCGAGAGTACCATCGAAGTTGGGTCGATCGCTGTTGATGCAGTTCAGTTCGTTCAAGGACCAGGCACTGTAGACCGTGTAAGTGGTGGTGGCGTGAACAATCCGGCCACCCGTATTCAATACATGCAGCAGGTTGGGGAACGGTTCTTCTTTAACGACACACGTGGCGTCCTGTGGGTAACGGATGCCGAGGGATCGGAACCCGTCAGTTACCTAGACCTTCGGAATGAGAATGTGGGATTCAACCCAGATCGATTCGTCCAGGAATCGGGATTTATGGGATTCGCTTTTCATCCCGAATTTGCGAATGAAGGTGAAGAGGGATTTGGGAGGTTCTATACCACCTTTAGTGCGAGCCCAGATGGAACGGCAGACTTTATCGAGGAGGGCAATTCAGTTCAGGAGAGCGTTCTGGCTGAGTGGTCCGTCGAGGACCCGGCGGGTGCAGTGTACGTAGGTGAATTTCGAGAAATTCTCCGTGTAGGTCAGTTCGCCGCCAATCACAACGTCGGAAATGTGGCGTTCAACCCTACGTCAACAGCTGGCGACCCTGACCACGGCATGCTATACGTTAGTTTTGGCGACGGGGGCAATGCCAATGACCCACGCCAACACGGACAGAACCCAAACAGCATCTTGGGGACGATCATCCGTATTGATCCTCTCGGTGGTGGTGAGGACGCAAATTACGGAATCCCGGCTGACAACCCATTCGCGGATGGCGCGGACGGACTACCTGAAGTTTGGGCATATGGACTAAGGCATCCGCAAAGCTACTCGTGGGATTCTGCGGATGGTCGAATGTTCATCCTTGATATCGGTCAAGATCAGGTCGAGGAAGTAAATATTGGTGTCGCGGGTGGAAATTACGGATGGCGGCTTCGGGAAGGTACGTTCGCGACGGCCTATGGTGTTGATTCCAATGATCCGCCTGGCGGTGTGTACGAACGTGAAACGGACACTACCGACTTGATCTACCCAGTCGCGCAGTATGACCACGACGAGGGGTTTGCGATTGGCTCAGGAATTGTGTATCGGGGATCAGAGATTCCAGAATTGGTTGGAATGTTTGTCTTCACCGACATTGTTACCGGTCGCTTGTTCTATGTCGATACTTCATCACTCGAGCCTGACTCACCGGTGACGATATTTGAGTTGGATCTTACGGTCGACGGGGAATCAGGGACATTGGCAGACATCGCAGGCCATCGAAATACGAGCCCTGGTCACGCGGGATATACACAACGCGTTGATCTTCGTATCAGTATGGACGCAGCCGGTGAGCTATATATCCTTTCAAAAGGAGATGGGTGGATTAGGAAACTGACTGCACGGTAAAGGCGTCGTACGATCCCTGAATAAAGTCGCACACTCGTTCTTACTTCAAATGATCCGATTAAGTGAATAGAACATGAAAATAACGGCGGTTAAGGCGGTACCTGCGAGTGGACCAAGGGGTCTACCGGTCACACGCAATTTTGTCTACGTCAAAATCGAAACTGATGAAGGCATTGTCGGTTGGGGCGAGGCTACGAGCGGACCTTTAGCTGTAGCCACTATGGTCGATGAGTTCGGTCAATTGCTGGTGGGTGAGGATCCCATGGCGATCGAAAAGCACTGGCAGATGCTCTATCACCACTTTCACGTGCGCGGAGGCGTCGTGCAGATGTCTGCGATTAGTGGCATCGAGATTGCGCTATGGGACATCAAAGGTCAAGCTTTAAACACACCGGTTTACGAGTTACTCGGTGGCAAGATCCGAGACCGAATTTGGACGTACGGCCGATGGGATGGCCCTACGCCTGAAGCGGCGGTGCAAAACGCGATGAACCATGTGGATCGTGGACTCACAGCGTTGAAAGGTGATCCCTTTGAACATCGCGGCATTTTCATCGACCGTCGTTCCGAAGACCTTGCCGTCGAAAAACTGAAAGCGGTCCGAGAAGCCGTCGGTGATGATGTCGAACTGTTTGTCGAAGTTCACGGTCGACTTTCGCCATCTGACGCCATTCGTGTCGGAAATCGAATGGAGCCTTATCGACCTTTCTATTTCGAAGAACCGGTTCCTCCGCAGAATCTTGACGCCTTAAAACGCGTTTCGGACCAAGTGAATATCCCGATCGCGACGGGAGAGAGACTGCTAACGAAGTTCGACTTTGCCGACCTACTGCCACTGCATGCCGTCGATTTGATTCAACCTGACATCATGTATGCGGGTGGAATACTCGAAACCAAGAAGATTGCTGCGATGGCTGAGGCTTATTACGTTGGTATACAACCGCATAACTGCTATGGTCCTTTCGCGACCGTTGCCGCACTGCATTTGGACGTATGCACACCAAATTTCGTCATCCAGGAGGGAGGGATTCACCAATGGTTCCCAGATGCGACAATCGGTAACTTCCCTGTTCAAAAAGATGGATATTTCGGTTTACCGCCTGGACCGGGGCTCGGGGTCGCGATGGATGAAGAATGGTTAGCGGCACATCCATGGGACGACAATGCGCGACCGTGGGCGCACCGACTCGGTAGCAATCCTTCGCGGCAAGGGGTGGATTGGTCATAAGGCGAACACCTGAAGAGACATATTGGGAGTTCTTCCGCGCGGATCGGACGAAGGATGCGGAGGCATGGGCGGCAGTAATGAGCTACCCCCATGTTCGTGTGGCCGCACCAGGTCGAATTGAGTATTTTCGGTCCGCTGAGGAATTTATCGCTTCGGCAGATTGGACTCAACGTGAAGCGACGGGTTGGATTCGTACAGAAGGTATAGAACCTCGAGTAATTCAGACTGCACGGAAGAAGCTTCATCTCGCTGGTGGCTGGACGCGATATGACATAAACGATCAACCGATTCTGTCAAATCGAGTGGTTTACGTTCTTACGAAGCAGTACGACGGATGGGGTATACAGGCACGTTTCGCATGTGGTGCAACTGCGTCATGGCAAGAAGCCGCGGACGCAGAACCTGTGAATGTGGTCAAACGATTCCTGCACCTACTGAAAGACGGTGAAATAAGTACGACTGTGCGACTGGTTGGCTATCCGTTTATCGTTGTAGGAATGAGTACGGTGCGACGATATGAGTCTGAAGCTTCTCTTGCTTCGTCATTACCACGATTGATTCGGACTCCTGTCGAAATTAGTGACGTTTCATTGATTCAAAACGGATCGCAAGGCGCGAACGTATGCGGTTCATTTGGTATTGATGCTGACATGCCACACGATGCCGTGTTTTTGATTGCTAGAAAGGACGCTGACTATCGATTGGCGGCGCTCTCTCTGTTAAGCTCCTAGATTTCGTTTTGTTGCGTTACACTAATAATCACCTTAGTTCGTGAATTTAGTGGAATCAAGCGCTACGTAGGAACCATGGCGATTTTGCGGTTTCGATCTTGAAACTATTTCTATTTGTGCTCGCTCTTGGAGTCGTCGTATACAGCGGCACGAACAGTGCACAGACTGACGCTGAAGAGATTCCAACGCTTAAATCACCAAAGGTCATAAAGCGTGGTCCTATCGTATACCCGCATGTGGCGGCATCGAGAAATGAAGAAGGCTGGGTTGAACTTGAAACCATGGTGGATCAGAAAGGCCGACCATATGAAATCGTTGTCGTCGATTCGGTAGGTCACCCAGAATTTCGAAGAGCTGCGATTCGTTCTCTTAAGAGAACAACGTTCGAGCCCGGTGAGTATTTAGGTGAAAGAGTTGACGGGGTTCATCGGTTCAGAGTCTCATTTGAAATGTATAGTGGTGCACCTCCATTCTTCAAGCGTTTCAGATCAAGTTTCATGGAGACCGTTCGTGAAATCGAGGGGGGTAACCGAGCAGAAAGCGTCAAACGACTAGAAAAGCTCCGTGACCAAACGAAAACGCTTCATGAAGACTTAATGTATTGGACTGCGAAGTTTTACTTCGAACGCAGATGGGGAACTCCCTCTCAGCAGCTAGTTAGCGTAAATAAGGCGATAGGCTATAGAAAAGTCCCAGGCAATATGGACCGAAGTCTATTCGAACAGTTACTCTGGTCGAAACTTGATCTAGAAATCGAGTTAGGTCACTACGGAGAGTCGTTGCGCACGATGGTTGTGTTAGAGAACTTGGAGCAAGTAAGTGAAGGGCGCCTAACAAACTTTGCGAAATACAGGAATTCGATCGAGGATTTGCGAACGGCGAATACTGCTTTTGGAGTCCCGGGTGTACTTAACAAAGAAGGTAAGTGGAAGTATGTTCTGCTTCGAAATCAGTTTGGCGTTATCGATGTGGAAGGAGTCATATATGAGTTTCAACTCTATTGTGAACGGGATCTGGTGCGATTTAAGTTTGAACCCGAGCTTCAATATAGTTTAGATGGGACGAATGGCACATGCAGCCTTTGGACGATTGGAAAACCCAATACTGAATTCACATTGTTACAGCTATAACGCGGCTCTGTCTTCGTCGCAGTCCGCCAGATTTACGCTCGGATATCACCCCTGGATGTTGGTGAGTCTTTGTACCTTAGATTGGTCAATCCACCAACTATCGAGAATCCTAACGGAGCTACCCGTTAGATACTCGAGTTCCGCCACGTCTTCTCCGGCTGGGCGACCAAACTTATCCCAGTAAAGGACGCGTTCCAACTCCGCCGAATTGATCTGTATGTGGTAGAAACCCCATAAGACCACGCGATCAAGCGCTTTTACGACCGCACTGATTTCCTCGATTGATGAAGCCTGTTCTGCCATTGCCACGAGTGTATCGACAACCTCATCTTGTACTCCAACCATGTTTCCACCCATTTGAATACCGGCGGCTTCAGAGCCGAAATGATTACGCAGTTCCCCTACAGGTGGATTTAAAAACAGGTGCTCTCGAACGTATGCATCGAAATTCCTGCCTCTAATAAGGTTGATCGCCGTCACGTTGTCGACGAGTCTCATTCGCCCATCGATACCTAGTAGACGCAGTGTTTCTGTGTACGGCAGTAGCACCCGTTGCATCGATTGATCTTGCGTGAGTATTTGGAATTCGAAGGGTTCTCCGGATTCGTTGACCAATCGACCATTCTGTAAGTGCCATCCTGCAGACTCAAGCAACTCGCGGGCGCGTTCCAGTGCATTCCGATTGGTACCGTATCCAGTTGAAACGGGAAGTGTGAATGGGTGACTAAATACGCGAGGAGGTATCCGCGACCGAAATGGTTTGAGTATCTCAATCTCAGCTTGCGATGGTAATCCTTCCGCTGCAAATCGGGATTTCGCGAAGTAACTCAATGCACGGGTTTGTGTACCGTGTCTCATTACCCGGTTTTGCCATTCGAAGTCAAATGCCAGGGTTAGTGCTTCTCGCACACGGACATCACTTAAGTAACTACGACGGGTGTTCAACGCTATTGCACGTTCCGCACCTATGAACTTCCGAACTTCGCGAGTCGATTGACGTAACTGGTTGGCAGCAAGGGCTGGCACGTCGTACG
>JAPOVY010000032.1 GCA_026707905.1 Gammaproteobacteria bacterium
CTAATCATGAACTGATCAGACCCAAAGAACATTCGCACAGGTCAAAACATATCAGTTGTATGTTGACTGTGCGTAGGGAACTTAGGCATATATGTGAAGTCGGGATCTGACAGAAACTTACGACGAAGCTCGAGCATTTCCAACCAAGTTGCGCGCAACCCATGAGGTGCTGTAGGTAGGTCATGCTCAATCGCGCGGCGAAGTTTAGGTAAGTTAAAGAATGGTACCGCTGGATACATATGGTGTTCAAGGTGGTACTGCATTTGCCAATAGTAAAAGGCTGGCAACCACGAGCAGGTAAATGTTCGTGTGTTAGCGCGAAAGTCAGGAATATCCGAATTCAGACCGTAGTGCTGAGGTAAGCCGCAGAGGAATCCCAACCAGCCACAGTAGAAAGTGCCGAACGTGAGCACAACGATCAGAAACCAGTGACCCATCGCGATAAATGCCGCAGCGAACAGTGCATGGCCGATCAAGAGGATTCTCGCAAAGTTTCGATGCCTGGTTCGCAGACGTTTGTTCGATGCTGGCAGTACGTGCTGATACCACTCGCCAGAAATACGCCCATTCGCGTGGCGCCAAACCAGATTGACGCGATTCCACGTCGTTTGCGGGTTCCATGCCAATAAACCGAGCCAAACTCGCCATCTTCGAAGAGAAAACCTGATGGGAAGTAACACCTCTCCGTCATACTCTTGGTGACACGTCGCACGATGGTGAATCGCGTGGCTTTCCTGGTACCAAATGTAGTCCGACCAACTGATGAATGCGTAAAGTCGTTCGAAGAAATCGTTCAACCATCGAGTTTTGAAGACCGTACGGTGTTGTAATTCATGGATTGCGATCAAACCCATGAACGGTCCGATCGTACCGTGCACGAATAAAACGACGAATAGCAAAGGTACGGACCAATACCAGTTCGAGACACTGATCTGCAGATAGACGAAATATGCGAGTGCCGCGGTCGCAAAGAACAACCCGAGATGCGAGAGTGTTTGAATCCAACCACGAAGATCGCTCCTCTTCATCAATGCCGATAACGTAGCGGGGTCGATTGGAGTCCGGTACCAATTTACATTTGGGTTTGGGTTGAAACGACCTTGTCCACTTTCGAATATCGCCGACGCTTCAGGCATTGATTTCGTCACCAAGATTGAGAAAAAGCAGGAGAAGTGCGGGATCAGATGTAACGCTATTTATATGGGATTTACAAACTAAATTACACACCATCGTCCGTGCTAACCTCAGCCCGTTCGCGTTTCGCTATCGCGCTCACTTGCTGCCAACTACTCAGGATTCGATCAATTGTTTCACCGAAACCGTAAATGACGAGATGTAACGGGAACGTAATGACCCCAACGATCACGATAGTGACGCGTAAGAACCACACAGACTTGTGTCGTAGCCATGGGTATTTAGTATGTAATTCCCATGTATTTAATCTGAAACAACCCTTAACGAGCGCGCTTCGGATACTCATCTAACATCGCTTGATATTCCCGCTGGGCTTCCGCACATGCGGACATAATTCGAACAGACGGGTCGTTACCAGCGTCGAGAATATCTTTCGTATCTTGGATGAAATCCCCACGCGGGGTATCTGTTACTTCTTGTGATGCAACCCAAGCCCAAAATTCTGGTGTGGCGATGTTGTCGCTCATTACTCGTTTCTAAACTCCCATTAGCTCGAGCTTGTCGGCAAAGCCGTCCATCTCGTCAAAAAACCAGTCGATATTATCCCAACCGTCAAATCTTCATAGCTCAACTTGAGTTAAGACCGGGGAAATACCTCAACTGGCATAAAACGGTCGTTCAACGATCACAATCGCGGTATGAGTCGATAAACATGAAACGTACGCTAGGCGTGTCTCTCGATTAGCTGTGCGACCGCTTCGTTGAATCAGGCGACGATGTCAACGACCAAATTGGCTAGGTAACTAAGAATCTACTGAATTGAAGAGTGCCTAACTTGAGTTTTTCTAACCTCTCTGACCACATGACGCGGTCGCTATCGACGTCGAAACGCCGGAACGAACCGTTGAAGCGCCGACCACGAAAGAGGAATCGCCCAAGGTTCAGCTAAAGGACCTTGCGGCGCCTGAAATCGATCCTCTTAACCTGCAACCAACCAATCCTCCTATACCGGCTCAAAGCAATATCGAACGAAATCTAGAAAAGGTCGTCAGACCTGAACCGAGGCTAGAAATTCGGCAAGCAAATCGATGTCGCGCTCGCTGGTTCTTCCGTTCGTGACGCAAGCGCGCAACACTGGCTGGCCCTCGAAGATCGCTTCTGACACCCAGTACCGACCATCCTCGAGGACGGCGTCGATGTAGCGTCGAACCACCTCGTGCCCTTGCGGAGGCACCAAGCAGGCGACGGCCATAGGAGAATCATTGACGAGCGACCATCCGTGGTGCTGCAGGTGCTGGGCGAGTCGCCCGGTCAAACGAATGGAGCGCGCGACATGTCCCGCGAATCCATCCCACCCGGCCGCACCGAGAGCGAGGAACAAACGCAACCCGACAAACCGGCGCGACCACTGGATGGAATTGACGTAGAAGTCCTTGCCAGCTTCACCGGCAGGCATGTAGCTCGTGTAGACGCGGAAGACCTCGGCGGGGACTTCCGGCCGGGTGGTGAGAAACATCCCCGCCCCCATGGTGGTCGCGAACCACTTGTGCGCGTCGATCGTTACCGAGTCCGCGCACTCGATACCTTCGAGCGCTTTGCGGTGGACCACGCTCGCGACCAGCGCGCCGCCCCAGGCGGCATCGACATGGAACCACACGCTGTGGCGACGAGCCAGTTCTCCGCAGGGAGTCAGCGGGTCGATCATTCCGGCGTTCGTGGTGCCCGCGGTCGCCGCGATCATGACCGGCACACAGCCTTCGCCAATGTCCGCTGCGACGGTTTCCTGCAAAGCCCTCGGGTTCATGCGCCCATGCCCGTCAGTCGCGATCAAGCGAACGGCGTTGCGACCAATCCCAGTCGCGTGGGCGATCTTCAGCCATGCAAGATGGCTTTCCTTCGACACGTATACCGTCGGTGGTCCGGCGAACGCCGACACCCCGCGCTCGCCGTAGTCGGGGCAGTTCGCCTGGAGCGCGCAGAGCGTCGCCGCATGGTTGGCCTCGGCTCCGCCGCTCGTGAAATGCCCGCCCGATCCTTCGGGCAGCCCCGCGCGCAGCGCGATTTCGCGGATCACGTGCAACTCGATCTCTACGGCAGCGGGAGCATGAGAGTAGACACAGATCTGGGGATTAAACGCTGCGGCGATGCGGTCCGCGCACTCGGCGGCGAACGTCGGTGCGGGATTGAACAATCCGAGATAGCCGGGATGCGTCATGTGCACCGTTCCGCTTTCGAGGCCGTCGATCACCCAGTCCATCAAAACCTGCAGTTCCCTCGGTCCGTCGAAACGGGTGGTTCGGAGTTCCTGAAGCCAGGCGGCTGAAGGAAGGCCGGTAACCGCCAACTTGCGCGAAGCCGAAGCACGGCGCACGGCATTGAGCCTCTGGGTAAGTTCGTTCTCGACCGACATCAGGGCAGCGTGATCCGGAAACAGGGGATCGATCATAGTGGGCTCCGATCTATGTCGCAGGGTGTCGCGGGCCACGAGACAGGGGTCCGAGCTTGCCGTGACATCGCGTCGGCGGGCTGGGTCTCAGGACGTAGCCTCAAGGGCGAGCAGAGCCCGCTCAGCGGCGCTTCGTTATTCGTTTCAAACGGGTACCTACAAGATTCATCGACATCGTACCCGCACGCAATCTGGAATCCTTCTCGCTTAAATCCGTAAGACAGAGCACCTCCGCCACTAAATATATGGGAATTACATACCAAAGTGGCGAAGCCTCTAAAATTCGCGTATGACCACGATCCGTGAGATCCACCTGAATGACGGCACGACGTGCATGACGATTGATGACAAGCTCCGCATCAAGAAGG
Organism: Gammaproteobacteria bacterium; assembly: GCA_026707905.1. Lineage (GTDB taxonomy): Bacteria > Pseudomonadota > Gammaproteobacteria > Pseudomonadales > Azotimanducaceae > Bin55. The sequence continues at coordinate 3,949 of JAPOVY010000032.1, forward strand.
ATATGTGGTGGGAGATCCGAGAAGTTAAGGCTCATATCGCGTGTGTCAAGCAATCAATCGAGAAAGATATTGAGTTACTTGATAGCGTCGTTCAAGCATGGAAATCCGGTGCCCTAGGAATCGACGGCAATAGGCTCATTAAGAGTAGCCAACACAACGACCCGTCGGAAGTTATCCATCAATATCCGTCATACGAAGCATTTAGTGAGAAATGCCAAGACCTTGAAGCCGCTAAGAATAGATTGTTAGCGCTGGAAGATAAATTCAATCAGCTTCTCTCATAACCTATTGACTTAAAAGCGTAAATCTGCTAAAATACCCACCAGAGGTATACAGCATGACACGTAAAGCACCAGGTAAA
>JAPOVY010000085.1 GCA_026707905.1 Gammaproteobacteria bacterium
CTACCACCAACGATCTCACCCACTCCCGGTACCAACACATCCATTGCCGCGACGGTCTTTTCGTCATCATTCAACCGCATGTAAAACGGTTTGATAGTCTTTGGATAGTTCATGACGACCAAGGGCGCTTTGAACACCGTCTCCGTAAGAAATCGTTCATGTTCAGATTGCAGATCCGCGCCCCATTCGACCGGGAATTCGAACTTGTGAGACGTGCTTTGTAGCTCGTTTACAGCGTCGGTGTAGTCGAGGCGAATGAACTCGCTTTCAACGACACTTTCGAGTCTCTCGATCGCCTGTTTATCAATACGCTGTGCAAAGAACGCCATGTCTTCCGCGCACTGTTCAAGTGTTTCACGAAAGACAACCTTGAGAAAGTTCTCCGCAAGCGACGCGTTATCGCCTAGGTCCGCAAACGCAATTTCTGGTTCAATCATCCAAAACTCAGCTAAATGCCGACTGGTGTTGGAGTTTTCAGCGCGGAATGTCGGTCCAAAGGTATAGACGTTCTTTAAAGCAAGACAGAACGCCTCGACATTCAGCTGCCCAGATACTGCGAGATATGTCTCTTCACCGAAGAAATCCTCACCGTAATCGTTACGCTTCTGGTTCACCAAATCCAACGTACTGACGCGAAACAACTCGCCAGCACCTTCACAATCGCTTGCAGTAATGATCGGTGTATTTACCCAAACGAATCCGCGTTCGTTAAAGTACTGATGTACCGAAAGTGCGACTTGATGTCGTAAGCGCGAGATTGCTCCAAACGTGTTTGTTCTTGGTCTTAAGTGGGCGACGCTTCGTAGGTATTCGAATGTATGACGCTTCTTTGCAATCGGGTAAGCCTCTGGGTCGTCGATTTCACCAATACACACGACAGCAGACGCCTGAATCTCGACGTCTTGACCCGTCCCTTGTGATTCAACGATCACACCCGTGACACTGACGGCGGCACCTGTCGTTAATTTGGTTACGGTTTCGTAATTTGCTAAGTCCTGATTCGCGATGACCTGAATTGGATCGAAACATGAGCCATCATGTACGGACAGGAATGCGAATCCGCCTTTAGACACACGAACGGAGCGAAGCCAACCTTCGATTTCGGTATCGGTGTTAACTGGCACCGACCCCGTCAAGATTGACTTCACTGACGTTACCGAATTGGTGAGATTTTTCGTCACTGCGAATCTCGATTCGTAATCGGAAGCGGCATTCTGTCCTACTTGCGTTCCAGCACAGTTTTAAAAGGTGAATGTGTACGCACGTACTCGATATCGGTCTTTACGTATCGCTGTTCACGTTTCAGAAAGTCCGCGACGGCATGTTTGAAGCTCTCGTTCGCCAGCCAATGAGCTGAGTAGGTTTCGCGCGCCAAGTAGCCGCGTGCTATCTTGTGCGAACCTTGAGCGCCAGCTTCAACGCAATTGAGCTTGTTGGCGATCGCATAGTCGATTGCTTGGTAGTAACAGACTTCAAAGTGCAAGAAAGGGTGGTGTTCCACGCACCCCCAGTTGCGCCCGAATAGCGTATCTTCACCGATGAAATTGATCGCACCCGCAATATAGCGATCCTCTCGCTTCGCCAGAATTAACAAGACTTGATCTGGCATCGCTTCATTAATCAGACTGAAGAACTCGCGAGTTAGGTAATTTGAACCCCACTTTCGGTAGGTGGTATCCATATAGAAATCGAAAAAAGCATCCCAATGGTGCTCTCTCAAATCACTGCCAGTGACCCATTCGATCTCGACTCCGTCTTGACATGCTTCTCGCCGCTCGCGGCGAATGTTCTTACGTTTCTTAGACGACAACTCGTTTTGGAACTGCTCGAAGTTCTCGTAGTCCTGGTTATACCAATGAAACTGAGTATCCAATCGCTGTAGTAAACCGCACGATCCAGCAAGTTTCCATTCGTCTTCTGGCATAAACGTAATGTGCAGCGAGCTGATATTTGTTTTCTGTGCGAGTTGAGTTGCGACCTCGAGAAGCTGACGTTGCCATTCTGATTGATACTCGCCAGCCTTCGCGAGTAGGCGCGGACCGGTCGCTGGTGTGAATGGGACACTCGATTGTAGTTTTGGGTAATAACGGCCACCTGCTTGGTGCCAAGCATTCGCCCAGCTCCCATCGAATACATACTCGCCACGAGAGTGCGATTTAAGGTATAGCGGCATTAGCGCAACGGGTTCGCCTTCAGACTCAAGGCTAATATGGAAAGGCGCCCAACCTGTATCCGCGCAAGCGCTACCGCTCTCTTCTAACGCGCGGAGAAATCGATAGTCGACAAATGGGTTATATCGTTGAGACTGACTACAGGCGTCCCAAGTTGTTTGTTCGATCTCTCGAATGTCGTAATGAACGCGACCTACGAGCGTTTTCGATTCTTGCGTTGCAGAACCAGGCACGGTCAGCTTTGTCTATTAGATGGTCTAAGCATATTCAGGACGGTCTGAGTGCAAATCCGATTATGGCTAGCTACACTAGAGACGGTGCTCAGCACTTAACATTGCCAACACATATGTCCTCCTACGTCTCAAATCGTATAGGTCGGAGCGTAGAGATGTTCGTGGATTTTTAAACTCTTTAAAGCCAACTCAATCCCAACTCCATGTCTGACGATCGAACTGCCGATCTGCAAAACCTTAGCATCGATCGTTCCGAGCGACCACGGTCCAAGTGGCGAATTCTCATTTGGATGGTTGTTTTCGCAGCGGTCGGCGGCGCTTCGTACATTGGATACTTCGTCTATTTCGTCGACGATACATTACAGGTAGGTTCGACGCTTGCGGTGTCTGCTGCGCGGGATTCACAAACGGAAAGTGTCTTGGACGCGACGGGTTTTGTTGTTGCGCGACGACAAGCATCGGTTAGTTCAAAAGTACCAGGAAAAGTTACGTCCGTACTTATCGAAGAAGGAATGGAAGTTGAAGAAGGTCAGCTACTCGCAACGTTGGATGATTCAATTACCCGAGCGCAACTAGAACTTGCACGATCGCAGCTCGAGGCGACACGTTCGCAATTGTCGGAGCTGAAACTCCGTTACGAACAAGCGACACTTGATAACGAGCGCAACGAGCGACTAGCGGCGGAAGGCTTGATCAGCGCGAATGAGCTCGAGCAAAGCCAATTGAGTCGGGAGACGCTTCAAAGTGCGATCAACGTATCTGCAGAAAACGTGGCGGTAAGCGAACGTACCGTTGAACTACAGAAAAAGTACGTGGCCGACATGGAGATTCGGGCGCCGTTTTCAGGAATCGTCATTTCGAAGACCGCTCAACCAGGGGAAATGATCGCACCTGTTGCTGGAGGAGGCGGATTTACCCGTACAGGAATCTGCACGATCGTCGATATGGACTCGCTAGAGGTGCAGATCGACGTCAATGAGTCATATATCAATCGCGTTCAATCAGGGCAGCAAGTCACGGTCCAACTCACAGCGTACCCCGATGTCCGGATGCCAGCTGAAGTCATCGCGACCATTCCTACTGCTGATCGTGCGCGATCGACGGTCAAAGTGAGGGTCGGGTTCAGACAACGGGATGATCGCGTACTTCCTGATATGGCCGTCAAAGTCTCGTTCTTGGAAGAAGGCGAAATTGCTGAGTTACAGGAAGTCCCAACCGGTGTGGTTGTTCCCGTGTCGGCGATCGATACCGAAGGTGGAATTAATCGAGTGTGGGTAATCAGAGAGAACGTAGTCGGAAGTCGGCGGATTCGACTTGGCGACGCGGTAGATAACGATAGTGTTCAAATCATCGACGGTCTTCGAAGTGGTGAACGAGTGGTTACTGGACTCACTCCCGAACTTAAGCGAGGGCTCGTTGATGGAAGAGCTGTCACAACGAATTAACGAACAAGCAGAGCAAGACAATGGCTTTTATTGAGTTGACGAATGTAGTAAAGAACTACGAAAAAGGCAGTGAGGTCGTGCATGTTCTGCAGGACCTGAATCTCTCATTACACGAGGGTGATTTTCTTGCGTTAATGGGTCCCAGCGGGAGTGGCAAGAGTACGTTACTAAATCTGATTGGCGGCATTGACCAGCCTACGGCTGGAAGCGTGGTCGTCGACGGCGCCAATCTGGACAACATGTCAGGTTCTCAATTAGCGAAGTGGCGATCGGCGACCATAGGGTTCGTGTTTCAGTTCTATAACCTGCTTCCGTTCTTAACGGCCGAGCGTAACGTCGAACTACCTTTGCTTCTCACGAATCTGCGTGGCTCGCAACGAAAAGAAAATGCGTTGACTGCTCTACGGACCGTATCCCTTGAGGATCGTGCGAAGCATAAGCCGGGCGAGTTGAGTGGCGGTCAACAACAGCGCGTCGCGATTGCCCGTGCCATCGTTGCGGATCCGAAGGTACTCGTATGTGATGAGCCGACTGGGGATTTAGACCGACAGAGCGCACAAGAGATTCTCGCACTTCTTGAGACTTTAAACGAACAATTCGGGAAGACCATCATCATGGTGACCCATGACCCGTTGGCGGCAGAACACGCGAAGACCGTACTGCACCTCGATAAGGGTGTTCTCGTAGAAAGTGAACAAGCGGAGGTTTCGGCATGACAAGCGTTGGATTCGTTTGGAAGAACCTTTATCGGAAAAAGACGCGGACGTTTCTAACGTTTTTCTGCCTCTTCATTGCATTCCTGCTTTATGTCGCCTTAGGTTCGATAGCCGTCGTGTTTTCGATTGATACAGTGAGTGGCGAATTGGGCGCGAATCGACTTCAGACGAGTGCCAAGTACTCCATGATCGATGACATCCCGAAGCGTTACGTTGACGAAATATCGCAATTAGATGGAGTTGAGCTTGTAACACACATGTCTTGGTTTGGCGGTTACTACCAGGAGCCGAGCAACATGCTGGTCACGTTTCCGGTTAATCCGAGTACTTTTTTCCGGGTTTATCCAGAGTATGAAATCAGTGATGAATACCTGAGCGCGTTCATTGAAACAAGACGCGGGATGGTTGCACCGATAGCCGTCGTTGAGCAATATCAATGGAAGGTGGGAGACATCGTGCCTATTGGTTCCCAGATCTATGCTCAAAAAGACGGTAACTACACGTGGGAATTTGAGCTGGTTGGTTATTACACGCCGGACCAGGAAGGTCAGACGGCAGTCCTACTGCAATATGACTACTTTGATGAAGCGAATGCTTTTGGCCCGGGAAGTGTGGGTTGGCTGGCGATCCAGATCACGGATTCACAGCTAGGACCGGAAATTGCACAGAAGATCGATAGCATGTATATCAACTCGTCGGATCCTGTTCGCACTGCCACCGAAAGTGAGGCGAATCGTCAGTTCCTCGCACAATATGGCAACATCACATTGATGATGAGCGGAATTCTCCTCGCAGTATTTTTCACCATCCTATTGGTGTGCGGGAACACGATGGCGCAGGCATTTCGAGAACGTATCGCTGAACTAGGCGTGTTGAAGACGATCGGCTTCAATGACTACGGGCTCGGACTATGGATTCTCAGTGAAGCAGTCGTGCTTAGTGTCTTACCTGCGATTTTCGGGGTGGTTATCGGGATGGGATTACTTGTCGCAGTTGGTTCCTCTGGAGCGGCGGCGATGTTTCTGCCAACACCCCCAATGTCAGTCGTGCTTTCAACGGCGGTTTCATCGATCGCACTCGCTGGCGCGCTCGGAGTGCTTGTGGGCGCCATTCCCGCGCTGACGACAACACGTATGTCCATCGTCGAAGCTATGCACGCGTGAGAATGAGGATCAAAGATGCTTAAGCAAATCTTCAAAATCTCACTGATGAACTTGCGCAACCTACCGTCGCGGTTTGGTATTTCGTCGGTTGTCGTTGTCGGAATTGGTGGTGTCGTTGGCGTATTGGTCGCGATTTTGGCGATGGCGTCGGGATTCGAATCGGCACTCGCGAGTGGTGCGTCGAGTGACCGCGTTATTTTGTTACGAGATGGCTCTACCGATGAAATGGCGAGTTCGATTAGTCAAGAAGAAGTCGCTTTGATCGGGACGTTACCTGGCGTTGCAGCTCTAAGTCCAGAACTCTACACGGTTGTCGACGTACCAAAAATGGACACGGGAACTTATGCGAATCTAATTGCGCGAGGTGTTGGGACAGGTGCGTTTGACGTGCGCCCTGAAGTCGAGATTGTCGAGGGTAGGAACTTCGTGCCCGGTCGGACGGAAATCATCGCTGGGGTAAAAGCAGCGAGCGAATTCAGAGGTTTAGATGTTGGGTCGGAAGTTTCACTACGCGACTCAACATGGCAGGTGGTAGGACACTTCGAGGCCGGGGGATCGGCGTATGAGTCAGAAATCTGGCTTGATTTCCCAGCTGCACTAAGTGCGTTTCGACGAAATTCGGCTACGTCGCTACGAATACGACTGGACTCACCTACCTCTTTTGATGAACTGTCACAAGCTATCGCGAATGATCCACGTTTGCAGGTGCAAGTGATTTCAGAACCTTCATTTATCGAGGGCCAATCTGCAACATTGAGGCAAGTCATTAAGTCATTCGGCTATGCCGTCGCGGTGATCATGGCAATTGGCGCGTTATTCGCTGCACTCAATACGATGTATACCGCCGTATCGACCCGAACCATCGAAATCGCGACACTGCGTGCGATCGGATTCTCCAGCGTGCCGATTGTTATCTCGGTAATGATCGAAGCCGTCATTCTGGCAGTGCTTGGAGGCGTGTTAGGTGCACTGTTTTCTTATCTGTTCTTCAATGGGTTTACCGTTGCGACCTTGAATCCAGCCGCTTTTTCACAAGTGGCGTTCGATTTCAATGTGTCAACGGAGATCGTATATCTTGGTATGACGTGGGCGATCGTAATCGGCTTTTTCGGCGGATTACTACCCGCCATTAGTGCAGCGTATATTCCGATTACCGCTGCATTGCGAGGCGAATAACGCAACACATACAAGCAGGACTTCGACAAGTGATGCGAAGTGACTGACACAGACGTCCAGGCTTCGGATCAACAGCGCGCTCGTCAGCGGTTTTGGGGGCGCGACCTCGAGTTTGCTTGACGGTTCAATTCCCCGTCAGCTGTTCAGACTAACAGTGCCCATGTTGCTGGGCTTCTCGTCGATGATGATCGCCTCGCTAATCGACACGTATTACGTAGGTCAGATTGGTACGATCGAGCTCGCGGCCGTGACCTTGACGTTCCCATTGGTCATGGGATTCTCGAGTCTGTCCATGGGATTCGGGATCGGTGCGACGTCGATCATCTCTAGGACTGTAGGCGCTGGGGATTGGGCAACGGCGCAGCGCATTGCGACCCATACGCTGATCCTTGTGATTTTCTTTGTGTCGGTGCTGTCGGTCGTAGGTTTCGTATTCGCGGAGTCGATCTTCGAGTTGCTTAACGCTCGCGAAGAGCTCTTCCCAATTGCGGTGAAGTACACGTATATCACGCTTATCGGCGTGCCGGTTCTGGCGGTGCCAATGGTTGGTAGCATGATGTTGAGGTCGTTTAACGACGTTCGTTCTCCCGCCATCATCATGGTCGCTGGTGCGGTCATTCAAGTGATCATTGTCCCAGCACTCATCTGGGGAATTGGGTCGTGGGAAGGATATGGCGTGTACGGCTCAGCGTGGTCATTCGTGATTTCCAGAGTGATCGTCGCCGTCTATGCCATTGGATTGTTCCATCGCCGCGGTTTCATCCAGCATCCAGGTTCATTCGCGCAATTCCGAGCTTCGGTTCGTGAAGTCATGCGTCTGGCGATTCCTTCGATGGCCAGTCAAGTTTTGATGCCGGTTTCAATGTACCTCATCATGATGCTCATCGCGTTATACGACAATCACGTCGTTGCTGCATACGGTGTTGCGACGCGAATTGAATCGATGACGATGATCGTAATCATGGCGATGAGCTCAAGTATGGGACCCTTTGTTGGCCAGAACTTCGGTGCTCGCCGATTCGATCGAATACAAAGCGCGTTAAAAATGAGCTACGTCTTTTGTTTGACGTACGGACTTGTGGTCACCTTGATTCTGGTTCTACTTGGTGGCGCTATATCCGGGCTGTTTAGAGACGATCCGGCAGTTGTCGCAGTTGCGACTGAGTTTTTCTATATCGTCCCAATCACGATTGGAATCATGAGCGTCGCGATGATCGCAGGCAGCACGTTTGTGGCGTACGGTGAACCGATTCCGTCCTTTGTACTTTCGATGTTCCGAATGTTTGTAGTGCTGTTGCCGCTCTGTTATCTGCTGAATTGGCTCTTTGGGTACATAGGAATCTTTATTGCGGTCGCGATCACAAACGGCTCGGTCGGGTTAATCGCGATTGTTTGGTTACATGCGATGACCAATCGTTTTAAGCGCGAATTAACGCCCCAAGCTACCGCGTAACTCAACTTGGTACAAAAAGGTGGCTTACTAGTAGATGCCTGCTTCTAACCCAGCCGCCATCGCAAGACCCAGCTCGCGACAAGCTTCGATTTGTTCCGGCGACGCGACACCTTTTACGATGATCGGCTCTTGGACTTCGATGAAAGGGTAGCCTTTACCTATGCGTCGAATTGCCGTCAGTGCGCCAGTCCCATCGTTACCAGCACTAATGAATATGCCGCAAGGTAACGGTTTGATTTTTCCTTCGACCTCGTAAAAAGTTCGATCTAGAAAGTCCTTCATACCACCGGACATATACCCGAAATTCTCGGGTGTGCCTAGTATCAAACCGTCTGCCGCTAGGAGATCGGTTGGATCCGCGTCAAGTGCTTGCTTCATTACAACCTCGATCGATTCGATCTCATCGTCCGTCGCACCAGCGTGTACCGCGTCAGCCATTCGTTGTGTCTGACCTGATTTCGAGTGATAGACGATCAGTAGTTGTGGCAAAAGGTAATTGAAGCTTTCGTGAGAAGGTTCATTATTGTGATTGACACCGATCTTCGGGTGCGAACTATTCGTGTCAATGGTTCGTGTTAATTCGGTATGAAGAAGGCCTATAGACCTTCTTCGCGGATGTGCAAAATCGCATTTACGGAGGTTTGTGCATGGAACTGAATCACGAAACGCTGCTAGATATTCATCGTCGAATGGTGCGAATCCGAACATTTGAGACCGAAGCGGGTAAATTGGCTGAGGCTGGAAAGATCCCTGGTGCGCTACATCTCTATGTCGGTCAGGAAGCGATTGCCTCGGGCATCATGGCGCATCTTTCCAATGAGGATTGGATTACGAGCACCCACCGAGGTCACGGGCATCTGATCGCAAAAGGCGGTGAATTCGGCAAGATGTTCGCGGAATTATTCGGTCGCGCGACGGGATACTGCAAAGGGAAGGGCGGCAGCATGCACATTTCGAATATGGAATTGGGTATGCTCGGTGCGAACGGGATTGTTGGTGCAGGTCCGCCTATTGCTGTGGGCGCCGCATTCTCGATCAAATATCGGAATAACAAGAACGTCGCAGTTACTTTTTTCGGCGATGGCGCTAGTAACGAAGGCTCGTTCCATGAAGCGGCGAACATGGCGGCGCTATACAAGCTGCCGATGTTGTTCGTGTGCGAAAACAATGGTTATGGGGAATATACGCCGCAAGCTAACCATCAAGCGATCGTTGATGTTGCTGACCGTGCAGCCGGATACGGCATGCCAGGGGTCGTCGTCGACGGGATGGACGCCGTTGCGGTATATGAAGCAGCGGACGCGGCGATCGAGCGCGCAAAGGCCGGCGATGGCCCATCGTTACTCGAATGCAAAACATATCGCTTTTTCGACCACGTTGGCGTACGTGGTATGGGACTGAGCTATCGCACGGATGAGGAACTTGCAGAGTGGCAGAAACGAGATCCCATTCACATGTTTGAGTCGCGACTGGCAGAACTCGATGTGTTATCGAAAGACGATGCTGTAAAGATTCACGAAGATGTCTTGGCAGAAGTCCAAGCAGGCATCGAATTCGCGGAAAGCAGTCCAATGCCCGATCCAGCGACATTATTGGAGGATGTATACGCCTAGCGATTTAGTGCGAGGCAGGTACTAGGATGAATCATGGCTGATGAACGCGAATTGACCTATATCGGTGCTGTGGCGGAGGCGTCGCGTACCGTATTACTTGAGCAGGAGAACGCCTTCATTGCCGGGGAGGATGTTGCTGGCGCTGGCGGCGTCTTTGGCTCGTATCGAGGAATCCTCGACGAATTTGGTGATCAACGTATCGTCGATACGCCGATATCTGAAGAAGGCATCATCGGTTTAGGGGTTGGTGCGGCTGCAACAGGGCTACGACCCATCGTTGACATCATGTTCATGGACTTTATGGGGGAGTGCATGGACGAAATCGCCAACCAGATGGCAAAAATGCGGTACATGTTTGGTGGTTCCGCGTCGCTGCCGATCACCGTTATCACGATGTCCGGCGGCGGCATAAATATGGCCGCCCAGCATTCACAAAGTCTTGAGGCGTGGATATGCCATTTACCCGGATTGAAAGTTGTTGCGCCTTCGACCGCATATGACGTGAAAGGCTTGATCATCAGCGCGTCCCGCGACGACAATCCGGTCTTCGTCGTTTTGAACAAACTCTCGCTACGAAATCGAGGTCACGTTCCCGAAGAAAGTTACACCGTCCCACTAGGTGAAGCGAATGTCGTTCGTGAAGGCTCAGATGTGTCGATCGTGACGTATAGTCGGATGGTCGGCGAGTCGATGACTGCTGCCGATACGCTAAGCGAGAACGGCATCGAAGCTGAGGTGTTGGATTTGCGCTCGTTGCAACCCATGGATACAGAAGCGATCGTCGAATCGGTGAAAAAAACACAGCGAGTCGTCGTCGTGCACGAAGCCGTACGGTTTGGTGGTCTTGGCGGAGAGATCGCTGCGCAGATCCAGGAAGATGCATTTGACTACCTGGATGCGCCAGTTGCACGCGTGGGTGCCCCGTTTAGTCCAGTGCCCTTCAGTCCGGTACTTGAGCAAGCGTATATACCAAACGCGGGTCGAATCGTCACCGAAGTGAACGAGCTTCTTAACGCAGCCTAGCGCACGAACATGGACATTGGCATCATTGCCAATCCTGCTTCAGGAAAAGACATCCGGCGGCTTACGGCGCGGGCCTCTGTATTCGACAATCAAGAGAAATCCGCGATCGTCAGGCGTTGCATCGCGGGAATCGAAGGTTTGTGCACGGACGCGACCATTCACTACTATCCTGATACCCATCATATTACGGCTGCCGCGCTCGGTCAGACGGAATTGCGATGTCAACCGCTCGATGCGGAATTCAATGCAACAGCCCGTGACTCAACGCTCGCCGCGTACAACCTTCGAAACGCAAATGTCGTCATCTCATTAGGGGGCGACGGCACGAATCGCGCGATCGCTAAATCCTTGGGTGACGTTCCATTAATTGCGCTTTCGACTGGTACGAACAATGCGTTTCCGGTGTTCTGTGAAGCGACGACAGCTGGAATGGCGGCTGCTCTCATTGCGATGGGGCAGTTGTCGGTCGATCAAGTTGCGCCTCGGACCAAGGCGCTGCACGTGACGTTTGAGAATGGCGAAACCGATATTGCACTCATCGATGTGGTCGGAACATGTGATGTTTTCCATGGGACGCGAGCGATACTGGATCCGTCAAGATTTGTCTTTGCAGTATTGAGCGTCGCCGATCCAAGTAAAGTTGGCATGACGGCGATTGGTGGTATGTCGTATGTCGTCAGCGACGCACGAGACCTTGGATTGGTGTTGTCATTTCCACGAAGCGATACAGTCAGTGCAGTGCATGAGGTCTTTGCACCCATCGCGCCAGGAGTGGTGCGTCCCGTCAGATTCACGGGGATTCAAGAAGTACGTTTAGGCGAGTCTCGCAAATTCAGTGGCGCAACCATGCTTGCGCTTGACGGGGAACGTGAACGTGTTTTAAAGCGAGACGAGAGCGTGACCGTATGCGTGGAACGCGATGGACCTCGTCGCGTAGACGTTAAAGCGTGCTTAGAACATGCCGCGTGCCCAAATCCCGCGACGCCTCTAGACGAAGAACGAGTTCAGAAATATGCCAACTGAAATTTACCTTGTTAAGGTCGGCATGACCATGACGGAAGGAATTGTTGACGAATGGTATGTAGCTGATGGTGATTCGGTCGAACAAGGCGAACCGGTGTATCGCCTGGAGACCGAAAAGGTGAATATGGATGTCGAAGCGGATGTAGCAGGCGTCGTCAAACACATCGCGCAGGTCGGTGAGACGCTAGCGCCGGGCGATGTTGTTGGATGGATCTTTGCCGCTGACGAGACGATCCCCGACGTGCTACCGACCCCTAAGCCCAATCCGAACATTGTTGCGTTGGATGGGGAAGGAGATCAAACTAGCGTCACGGTGGCGAAGGTTGTGTCCAAAGGAACGTCGACCGATACGCGAATAAAAGCGTCCCCAGCTGCACGTCGATTGGCCGACGAATTAGATGTTGACCTTGCTCAAGTCCAAGGTACAGGGCCGCGCGGTCGGATTACCAAGGACGACGTGACGGCTGCAGCAGCGAAACCGGCTGTTGTCGGTGGGTCGGAAGCGTTGGATGAGATCCCACTGAGTGGGATGCGTAAGGTGATCGCGGATCGAATGTATCAGAGCTTACAGACGACGGCGCAGCTGACCATTGAAACAGAAGCGTGCATGGACGATGCGATCAAGCTTCGGACCGCATTACTAGATGAGTGGGAATCGAGCGGTGTCCGTGTCACCTACACCGATTTGATTGTTGCTGCGTGTGTTAATGCACTTCGAAACCATCCCACGATGAACGCGACACTTGTCGACGGTGCGATTCGCCCGAATGCTTCAGTACATATGGGCATCGCTGTTGCCTTGGACGAAGGTTTGATCGTTCCGGTACTGCACGAAGCCGAAGGGAAGTCACTGCAGGAGCGTGCGACCGAAGCGGCGAGTTTGGCTGAACGGGCTCGATCAAACAAGCTGACTTTGGACGATGTGAATGGCGGGACATTTACCGTGACGTCATTGGGCATGTACGGCGTCGATACATTTACTCCGATCCTCAATGCGCCACAGACGGGGATCCTCGGGGTTGGGCGAATCTATGATGGCGTTCGTTGGATCGAGGACCGAGCAACGCGAACTCAAAATTTACGTCTGTCGCTGACTTGGGACCATCGTGTCTTAGATGGCGTACCGGCTGCTGAGTTTCTGCAGGACGTGAAGAACCACCTTGAATCGCCATATCGCTTGATACTTTGAGAGAAGTCTTAGTGAGCGTCCCTTTCTGGTTCTCACTCTAAGATTGATTTGCCAACACGTCCTGTCGCCAATCACGATTAACGTCGCATGTCCAATAGTGATCCAACCGTCGATCTGAAGTTCATAAGGCACGTACGTGATCAGATCAGCCCTCACATCGTTCAGACACCGCTTTACCGCTCTACGACGTTGTCTGACGTTTTACAGCGAGACATCTTTCTCAAGCTGGAGAACTTCCAATTCACCAGTTCGTTCAAAGAACGTGGCGCTCTTGCAAAACTAAACTCACTGACGAAGGAACAGCGCGAGAAAGGCGTCATTGCTATGTCAGCTGGCAATCACGCGCAAGCACTAGCCTATCATGCAAGCCGAATGGGTATCCGTGCGACGATCGTGATGCCGCGGACGACGCCGGTTGCAAAGATCGACAAAACGCGACACTTTCGACCGGAAATTGTGCTCCACGGTGTGACGTTCGACGAAACCATCGAATATGTCGAGGATCGTCGAGATAGCGAGGGCTCCACACTCATTCATCCATTCGACGATGTAACCGTAATAGCAGGTCAAGGCTCAACTGGACTCGAGATACTTGAACAATTGCGTGAAGTGGACACGATTGTTGTGCCTGTTGGCGGAGGCGGCCTAATATCAGGCATCGGACTAGCAGTTAAGTCACTAAAACCCTCGGTGAGAGTCATCGGAGTACAGTCTGCCCACTATTGTCCAGTCTATGCAAAATTCAAGCAAGAAGCTTGGCGATCGGAACGAAGCCAACTTTCCATTGCCGAAGGCATCGCGGTGAAGCGTCCTGGGAAGCTCACGATGCCGATTCTTGAAAGCGTAGTCGATGACATGGTCGTCGTATCGGAATCCGCGATTGAAACCGCAATGTTCCGATTTTTGGATATTGAAAAATTCGTGGTTGAAGGCGCGGGTGCCGCATCCTTAGCTGCGGTCGACGCCTTTCCAGATATCGCGCAAGGAAAAACGGTTTGTGTCGTCAGCGGAGGTAACGTCGATCCTGCTGTTGTTGCGGACATCATCCAAAGAACTTTGGTGCGAACGGAGCGTATCGTTCGACTCCACTCAACAGTACAGGATATTCCGGGATCGCTTTCGAAACTCACGAACGACGTAAGCACTACGGACAGTAATATCGTCGATATTTACCACCGGCGCTCGTTCGGCAGTTCGACACTTGACGCAACAGTTGTCGAGTTAATCGTGCAACTTCGAGGTGAGGATGACAAAGCGACTTTGATAAAGAAACTGCGTGAACTTGGTCATTCGGTCACCGATCCGGACCAAGTAACCAACTGATTAGTACGTCGACGGCGAAGCCAATTACACGTTGAGCACTTAACGGCGCGACAACCGAACATACGCAACAGCGAAGGGAGACGAATCATGCCGGGACCGGTCCTGATTACAGGGATGAGTGGCTTAATCGGTACTGCGGTACAGAAAGCGATGGATGTTGAGTATGAAGTCCGTGCGCTGAATCGTCGGGATGTCGAAGGCGTACCGACGACGCAGGCGGATTTGGCCGATCTGGACGCGATTCGAACTGCCTTCGATGGTGTGGGCACGGTCATACATCTCGCCGCGAAAGCGGGGGAGCGGTTTACATGGGAAGAACTGCGTGACACAAACGTAACAGGTACTCGTAACGTTTACCAAGCAGCTGCTGACGCGGGTTGCCGTCGCGTCATATTCGCGAGTAGTGGTGCTACGGTGTCAGGATACGAACAGATTGAACCTTACAAATCCCTAGTGGAAGCACGGTACGAGGATGCGCCGAATTCGTGGCAACTAATCACCGCGGACATGCCCACGCGTCCAACAGGCGTCTACGGCAGCACGAAAGTATGGGGTGAAGCGTTAGGACGACATTACGCTGATACGACAGATCTCTCAGTGATCTGTTTACGAATAGGGTTCGTCAATCGTGAAGATCGACCGTCACGTCCTCGTGATTACTCGATTTGGTGCAGCCAGCGCGACATCGTTGACTTGATCGTCAAATGCATTAACGTCGATGAATCGATCGAATACGACGTGCTCTTCGGTACGTCGATAAACCGGTATGGCTACCGTGACCTATCGAGGGCTCGCCAAATAGCTGGATTTGACCCTCAGGACAGCGCCGACGACTTTCGTTAGTACGGGATTAACGAACCTCACCAGCTCAGCCGCGTTTTCATTTATTTCTTCAGATCGTTAACTACGGCTGCGTAACGGTCTAGATAGGGCAACACGGTGTCACGATCTTCAGATGGTACGTTGAAAATGAACTCGTCGAAACCTTGATCTGCGCGTCCTTGAATCTGCTCCGCGTCTGGAAACATACCAAATAACGCCAATGTCAGATCTCGAAGATCCCTTCCACGGGCGTCCATCGCGGCTTTGAGGCGCTCCATGTTGCCTGAACCGAGACCCCCAATCGGCATCCAACCGTCAGCGTACTCCGCAATTCGATCGAACACCCACTTCGAGTTCGCACCAATCCAAATAGGCGGTCCTCCCTCCTGAACCGGTTTTGGATACGACCAAATAGGATCGAAGTCAACGTGCTCGCCGTGATACTCGGCTTCTTCTTCAGTCCAAATCGCTCGCATAGCGGCGACTTTTTCTCTAACGATCGCCCAACGGTTCTTGTAGTTCGCGCCGTGGTTTTCCATTTCCTCACGATTCCATCCTGCGCCAATACCGACGATAGCACGACCGTCCGAAATCGTGTCAAGTGAAGCAATTACTTTAGCTGTGGTGATTGGATCACGCTCAATGATCAGGCAGATACCCGTACCCAGACGAATACGTTCGGTAACGGACGCACAAGCTGATAGCGCGACAAAAGGGTCGTGGGCATGCCAGTATTGCTTAGGTAGTTCGCCGCCACCAGGAAACGGGGTTGCGCGGCTAGCGGGAATGTGGGTATGTTCTGGGAAGAAGAGCCTATCGAAACCTCGTTCTTCTACGGCATGTGCAAGCGATGCGGGTTGGATTGAGTAATCCGTAGGAAATGTTGAGATCCCGAATTTCGCGTTTTCCAATCCTGAAAAAGCCATCGATCACTCCTTAAGCGTGGAAGCTGTTATTACGGCGATGTACTTTTATGATACAAGGAGAGTTTGCCGTTTTGAGTACTGCCTATGGCGACGCCTAGATCAATGGGCGCCATTGCACCCGACACGAAAGGTCAGAATTTCTTTACGAACGATCGTGCGATTCAGGACCTGACGCGACTGTATCTTGACGATGCGCTCTGCGGCGCAGTCTGGCCTCAATTAGAGGTATTGGGACATAGGGTGGCGAACGATCTCGACGATCATGCGATGCTAGCGAACCGCCATGCACCGGTTCTCCACCCGCGTGACAAGTACGGTCGGGATCGGCAATGGATCGAATATCACGCGAGCTATCGGGCATTAGAACAAGCAGCGTTTGGCGACTTCGGTCTGCACTCGATGTCGCATCGTCCGACATTGGCGAACTGGGATCAACCGTTACCCGTATTCGCGAAGCACCTGTTTACTTTTCTCTTCAATCAAGCTGAGTTCGGCTTAGGTTGCCCGATCAATGTGACCGATTCGACAGCGCACGTGATACGGCTCTTTGGAAGTGAAGCGCTTAAGCAAAAACTCTTACCGCGCTTGCTCTCGACCGATCTAGACGAACTTTGGCAAGGTGCGCAATTCATAACCGAACAAGCTGGAGGCTCTGACGTTGGGCAAGTAACGACACGTGCGGTACTCGAACAAGGTGAGTGGCGGCTTTATGGCGATAAGTGGTTTTGCTCCAACGCTGACGCGGATATCGCGATGATCTTGGCACGACCGGACGGCGCGGCGGAAGGTACTCGTGGATTAGCGCTATTTGCCATGCCACGCAAGCTTGAAAACGGTGACCCAAATCGCATTCGAATTGTGCGATTGAAGGACAAATTCGGTACGCGCTCAATGGCAAGCGGCGAACTGCGAATGGACGGTGCTTCGGCGTATCTCGTCGGTGAGGAAAACGAAGGGTTGAAGCAAATGCTTGAGATGATCAACTGGTCACGCTTGAGCAACGGAGTTAAGTCCTCCGCTTTGATGCGACGAGCGCTTCATGATGCCATTACGGTCATGAAACACCGTGTAGTGTTTGGCAAAACCCTTATAGAAATGCCGCTCGCTCGACGGCAGTTACTGAAACTACGTCTAGCTTCGGAACAGTCGATGTCGATGTGGGCGTTCGTAGCGAACCAACTTGATCTCATCGAGCGTGGGGGGATTGGGTCGAACGCAGCGCGTTCGATTGTTCGTCTCGCAACACCCATCTTAAAGATGCGGTGTACCCGTGACGCTCGACAGGTGTGCGGTGACGCAATGGAAGTTCGTGGTGGGTGCGGTTACGTCGAGGATTTCGTGAATCCACGGTTAGTCCGAGATGCGCATCTTGGGTCGATCTGGGAAGGCACGTCGAACATCATCTCGATCGATGCTGTTCGAAGAGCAATCCACCAAAACAGCTGTCTACGGCCACTTATCGCAGCGCTTCAGGAGCGACTCGAGGATGTCGAGAGCGTTGCACCATCAATTGCATCGGAGTTACGCGAGTGGTTAGGTAGAACGGAAGACGCTGCGATTGCAGTCGCTGAAAGGGACGAGGAAGCACAATTTCGGAACATTACCACCGCGTTGTATCACATCTGTTCAGCAATTCTCATGGCATGGGAAGGTGTTGGAATTGCGAGTCGAAGCGGTGATGCATCGCGACTGCTTTGGGCACGTCTTGCGCTCGATCACAAAGTCGTCACAAATGACCCTTTGAATCCGGCGCCAGAACGATCTGAATTGTGCGACTGTCTAATGAAGGAAGAAAGTGTCGAGATATCGCGCGCCCGAGACTTGATTACGTGATTTTTCCATGAGGTAAACCATTGCGATAGTAGTGAGACAGCTTTTTCATAGTGCTCGAATATTGGCAATGCGAGGCTCATCAGTCAGCGATCAAGGCTCTTTTCGCACTTTCTCAGTGTCCTCAGTGCTTCTATTCTTGTCAGTCGTTGGTTGCGCTACGATTCGTGAAAACGTAACGCTCGTAATCGAGTCCAGACCGAGCGGCGCGAATGTGACGTCGAGCGAAGGGTGGGAATGTAGTACGCCGTGTAAACGTAATGTGCCGCGGGATTCGCGATTCGATGTAAAGTTGGTTCGTCCGGGTTATCGATCGGTCGCACAAACGGTCGAAATTCCTGAACTAAAGCCCTCTCCGATAGGTACTTATATCGGTGCGGGCATTGGCGTAATGTCGGGAATCACGGCGGTTGACTTCCTAGAGTCATTTACTACGTTTTTTCTCTTTAGCACGGAGACGATAGAACTATCCACAGGTTCAAAGTTCAAGATCATCGGGTATGGCACACTCGTGTACGGCGGTCTTGGATTTGGCATCGATAGACTCTGGGACGATGCACGAGCGAAACGCCCCGTGCGTATTGAAGTAACCATGGGTAGATCAGCCGAGAACGTCGACACACATGAGTGAGTCGAATCGCGATCGAACCGAGTTAGATCGGAATAAGTGACGTCACTGAGTTTGACGGAATCATGGATGCTCAGTCGGCACTACCTTTCAGCTTCGGTCTCAGCGAAACCTTCGCGCATGATTTGCTCAAAAATGTCGAGCTTTGCCTTCCTGAAATCTGTGACGACGTGTGGTGATTCTTCGATAGCGAGCGTTTGGTTTGTTGACGCTAGATAGCGAGGCCACTCAGGTAGTCCTTCGCCGTTTGGATCACCAGTTTTGGCGAAATTTACCCAGTACTGCCGCATCATGCTCGCTACTTTTCGATCGGAATTGTCCCAAAGGACGGGTAACCCATCGTCGGCGTTTTCACCAACATGCGACTGGAATACGTACTGAATTTCACCACCGTGAAACGCACCGAGCGAACGACCAAATTCACCAATTGGCGGTGCATGATTGAAAACATAGACGAAGGCGCTCTTACCTTGGTTCCGAACATGCTGCGCCCATGTTCGCATCTCAGACGTGAAGATCGCATCTGACATGATCTCTTGAGTTGCCGTCCTCGTCGATTTTTGGGCGTCCGCCGTATATGCGGCGACTAAATTCTCAGCGAATTTCGGCACGTTCGTTTGAATGCCCGATTTCCATTCTTCAAGCGACGTCTCAGGGATCTGTGACCAAAGCATCACGCCTTCATCCTTCGTCGAACCAACGATAGTGTCGACGCTACTCGCACCTCCATTTGACATCAATAAACGCATTTGGGTTGGGAACATGACGCCGTCGACATAGATCGATCGCCAGGGGACGACGACTTGCTGCTCTAGAAGCTTCGCCGCAATTTCCTCCGGTGCCAATACACGCATCTTCGCGATCGCATCCGCGTCATCCGTCGTAGTGACGAGCGCTTTTGCGACGGCTTTCCCTACACCGTAGCCAGACGTGTCCGGCAAGCCAGGAGTCGCGAGTAGCGCGAACTCCTCGACGCTGTCGGTCAGTGTAGGATGCTTCGCGAAACACCCACCCGACTGGCCGATTGCTTTCTGGAATAGACCTTTTGCGAGTGGTGTTGCGACCAGATAGCACACACTAATTGAACCGGCGGATTCGCCAAAAATGGTTACATTTCCTGGGTCACCGCCAAACGCAGCGATGTTGTCCTGTATCCATTGCAACGCGGCGATTTGATCGTACAAACCCTGATTGCCCGACGCGCCCGATTCGGATTCCTCGCTTAGTGACGGATGTGCGAAGAATCCCATTAGTCCCAATCGATAGTTCACCGTGACGACAACGACACCATCCTGTGCGAGTCTGTCGCCCTGATAAAGTGCTTCCGACCCTGAGCCCACGATGAAAGCACCACCGTGAATCCACACCATGACTGGGAGCTTGGTATCTTTCGATGATGCGCCCGTCCATACGTTCAAATAAAGGCAATCTTCACTCGTTGGCTGTGGATCCATCGAGTAGAAACCCTCTTCGAGTGTCTGTTGATAGCAACGTGACCCGAACTCCGTGGCATCTCTCACGTCTGACCAAGCAGTAACGGGCTGAGGGGTGCGCCATCGCAATTCACCAACCGGTGGTGCCGCGAACGGTATGCCTTTGAATGCTCTTATTTCGTGTGCAACAGTGCTGTATGCACCTTGAATCGGACCGTGAACGGTTTGAACGACCAACTCGGTCTCATTTGCTGATTCATCGACTGAATCGGTTGCCGATATGAACGCGCCAGCAACACAACAACAGACAGCAACGGCGCATGAAATGATCTTGTTACGCATTAGGGCGTTTCCGCAATTCATCGAAAGTGAGCACGCCATTATCGCAACGTATTTGCAGTGCGGTTAGATCGACATCAGAACCCAATGCCAAGCAGGTCGATACGTCCGTTTAACTCTGATAACATTTACGTTGGCGAACGTGCTGACCCACACGGATGGGTCACCGATAAGACAAAGTAAAGCAATATGTGGTATTCACAGAATTGCAACCGCTATTAAAGGCGTCAAATTACCTGAAGTAATGAGACGGACTCTCCCCAGTGAGGTTCAGTGAAGCGATGAAAGGGATCCGGTGAAAGTAATTAGCTGCATCGTTGCGGTCCTACTGCTCGGACTGGCTTACTATGTACGGGTTGATACGTTATTAGTTATCGCGTTGCTTACGACATCCGTACTTACTTTTTTAACGTTGTTCCCTTCGCTACGAGAAGTGTTTATTCGGGGTTTCGCCTTCATAAACATGATCTTTATGTTTTTTTACTTCTATCGATTCTTCACGGCGGTACCTGTACTTCACCATCGATGGTATACCGAGATTGAGTACTTCCCGATCTGGATCGTTTTGATCGGCGCATTCGCCTCCATGCACGTGTTGGCTGATAACAGTTGTTGTCTCAAGCGTGAGCTTGAAGATCCCGTGCAGTTGACGATTCCTCGATTTTGGGCGAGTTCTCGATAGCTCCGATCGCGAACCTAACTCGCGTCCATTGACCGGAGCGAATCACGCAATTTGGCAGGAAATCTAGGCGGGTGGGAATCGACCGCGATTTACCACTCGCCCGTGTTCTCCATTGAAGCCCACGGTTCCTGAGCAGGTAACGGTCCGCCGTTTTGGAGTATTTCGACACTGATATTGTCGGGTGACCGAACGAATGCCATGTAACCGTCCCGTGGAGGACGATTGATCGTGACGCCACCGTCCTGCAATCGTTGACACGTGTCGTAGATATTTTCGACTTGGTATGCCAAGTGGCCGAAGTTGCGGCCCCCTTGAAGTGGTTCGGGATCCCAGTTGTGGGTCAACTCAAGCTGTGCAGATTCATTGCCAGGCGCCGCGAGAAAGACCAGCGTAAATCGACCTGCTTCGTTGTCGATTCGACGCAGCTCCGTCAGACCTAGAAGGTCACAATAGAAGTTAAGCGACGCGTCAATGTCGTTCACGCGAACCATCGTGTGCAAGTACTTCATGCTGCTCCAGCTCGTTTCTCAAAGGCGGTTACGTAATTAAACGCCTTCATAATGCGTGTTAGCGAAACGAGGAATTGGTCATATGGACCTACGCGGAAAAACATGCATTGTCACGGGTGGCGCGAGTGGTATCGGTGCGGCATGTAGTCGAGCATTCGCAGCGCTAGGCGCGAATCTAGTTATCGCAGACGTTAATGACGAAGGCACACAAGCCGTTGCCGAGGAGACTGACGGTCTCGCCGTACATTGCGACGTTGGAAACGAGAGCGACATCAATGCGACAGTCTCGGCCGCGGAAGAAGCGTTCGGTCCTGTAGATCTCTTCTTCAGTAATGCAGGCGTAGCGACAGGAGGCGATCCCCTTGAGACGGACATTCAGGATTGGCACGACCAATGGGATATCAATGTGATGGCGCATGTCTATGCGATTCGAGCCGTATTACCACAGATGCTGGATCGTGGGAGTGGTTATTTCGTGCATACCGCGTCGATGGCAGGAATCCTGACGACTCACAGTAACGTGCTTTATGCAGCGACCAAGCATGCAGTTGTAGCAATCGCAGAATGGATGTCCATAACGTACCACGACCAGGGCATTCGCACTTCTTTGCTCGCGCCGTTGGGTGTTAATACTCCGATGCTGGGGAACAGGGGGACGCCCTTCGCACAAACCGCAGCAGGACCGATCAAGGAACCTGAAGAAGTAGCAGATATGGTGACTGACGCGGTGCAGAATGAACGTTTTCTGATCCTCACGGACGAAATCGCGCAAACTTGGATGGATCGTAAGAACAGCGATCTAGAGCGCTGGTTGAATGGAATGCGTCGCCTTCAGCGCAAGATTGATGATGCGAAGCAGAAAGGTGTGTAAATGGTCGGAGTGACTGGATTTGAACCAGCGACCCCCGCCTCCCGAAGACGATGCTCTACCAGTCTGAGCTACACTCCGACAGATGGGAAATACCGGCGCATCGCGGAAACCGAACGCCGAGAACGGGTGTTAAGGCGGCAAATTCTAGTTCGTGAGATCAGTCCTTAGTAGCTTCGTAAATCAGTCTTAAACATCGTTTATTGCGCTACTGGATTCGCTCTAGAGCAATGTCCGCGAGATGGTTTAAACCGTCGCGGTAACGACTCGGCGGTAAACGAAACAGAGCGCTCTTCGCGAGATGCGTTTGAGCCAGCGCATTTGCGCGAGTGTAGCCTAAGGCTCCCGATAGTTGAACGATTGCCATGATCTCCGCGGTATCGTCAGCTGACTGATCCCGAATCGCGCGACGAATGAGTTTTGCGTTCTCTTCTGAACTGTAGCGCATGGCAAATATGAGAGGGAGCGTCGGTTTCCCTTCTCTTAAATCATCACCGACGTTCTTCCCTAACTGATCGCTGTCACCCGCGTAGTCGAGTAAGTCGTCCATGAGTTGATATGCTAGTCCGAAATGCAGTCCGAATAGCCGTGCCGCTTCTATCTCATCCAAACTGGCGTTCGCAAGAGTAGCCCCAGTCTCTGCTGCTGCTTGAAAAAGAAGAGCGCTCTTGCACCGGATGATCTCCATGTAGTCCGCTTCGCTTAAGTCAGGATCCCGCACATGCTCAAGTTGCTTTACTTCACCAGCGGCAATGAGATTAGTTGCTTCACTAATCACTGTCATGATGTCCATTCGCCCCAGCTGTACCATGAGCTGGAAAGAGCGTGAATACAGGAAATCTCCTACCAACACGCTTGGTGCATTACCCCACAGCATGTTGACTGTTTTTCGTCCTCGTCGACGTTGTGAACGATCGACAACATCGTCATGTAACAGCGTTGCGGTATGGAGAAACTCTAGCAGGACCGCAAGAGTGACGACATCGTCATCTCGGTGCCCTAGTGCGCGCGCGACGAGTACGGCCGTCATGGGTCGCAAACGTTTTCCTCCGGATTTCACGATATACTCGCCGATCGACGCCACCGTTGCGACGTCGCTTTCCAGATTCTGCTGAATTAGTTTCTCCGCAGCATTGAGTTCTGACTGAACGAGCTGCGTCACTTCACGTAGAGAAGCGGGTAAGTGAGGTTCGATAACTGGAAGGGGGGAGCTCACTGGATGCGAATATCGGTTCGTTCTACTTAGGTCTTCGCGAAATCCTTAACCAGCTACAGGTGAATCGCAGGATCTTGCGATTGGGTAAAATTCTAGTTGCGACCTGACATATGAACGCATATGTCAGTGTATTCTGCGCTTATCTTTCGGCCAAATCTAGTTCAGATTTAGCTTAGCGTTTCCCTAAACACGATTTCTAGAGTTACTGGCATGTTTGCAGTCATCGAAACTGGTGGTAAGCAGTATCGCGTTGAGGAAGGCGCGCAAGTTTCTATTGAGAAACTCGACGCGGAAGTTGGTGCGGAAGTCGAGTTCGACCGCGTTTTGATGGTTGCTAATGGCGAATCGATAGAAATCGGAACGCCACTTGTCGAAGGTGCCCGTGTTACAGCTAAGGTTGTGGAACAGGGACGTCGCGACAAGATTCGGGTTATCAAGTTCAAGCGTAGGAAACACTATCTGCGACGCGCAGGTCATCGACAAAAGTTCACAGCCGTACAGATCGTAGGTATTACCCATTAGGTAGTCGACATGGCACATAAGAAAGCGGGTGGCAGTACACGAAACGGGCGCGACTCCGAGTCGAAACGCTTAGGGATTAAGCATTTCGGCGGAGAGCAGGTTCAACCCGGCAACATCTTGATTCGTCAGCGCGGCACGAAATTTCATGCCGGCGAAAACGTTGGTTGTGGGCGCGATCACACGCTCTTTGCCACGGCAGCTGGAACAGTTGTCTTTCGCAAGCACGGTGAACATCAACGCACCTACGTCAGCGTAACGACGAACTAACCTTACAAACCGAACGACGACGGGATCTTTATCCGTCCCACGTCTCATGCTTTTCGTCGATGAAGTCACACTAGACGTGACCGCCGGACGCGGCGGCGACGGGTGTATGAGCTTCCATCGCGGTCCTAATCTACCGAAAGGCGGACCTGATGGGGGAAACGGCGGCAAAGGTGGCGACGTTGTTTTTCGAGGGGATGGCTCGCTGAATACCCTCGTCGATTTCAAGTACCGTCCAATCCTTAAATCTGACAAGGGCAGACAAGGCGGGAGTAAGGTAAAGACCGGCGCAAGCGGTCATGACCTGGTCGTCGATGTTCCTTGCGGCACAAGTGTGGTCGACGACGCAACGCTCGAGTATGTGGCCGACATCACGACGCCAGGCGAGATGGTGGTCGTAGCGCGAGGCGGACCCGGTGGGCGCGGGAATCATTCGTATCGCTCAAGTACCAATCGAGCTCCTCGAGAGTTTGAACGCGGTCTTCCAGGTGAATCCAAGCGTCTCCGGCTACACCTGAAAGTTCTCGCGGATGTCGGTTTACTTGGCAAACCCAACGCTGGTAAATCGACGTTACTTAGCGTCGTTTCATCGTCAAGGCCAGCGATTGCCGATTACCCTTTCACCACGCTCGTGCCTAATCTTGGTGTCGTTCACGTCGATCCGGCGCGCAGCTTTGTGATGGCGGACATTCCGGGGTTGATTGAAGGTGCCGCATCCGGTCACGGTCTAGGTACACGCTTTCTGAAACACCTTAGTCGCACACATCTCTTGTTGCACTTGGTAGAGGTGGCACCAGCTGACGGAAGTGAACCTTCTGAGAACTTGATGAAGATCGAGCGGGAAGTGGAGGCGTTCAGTCGAGCACTAGCGGACCGCGAAGTGTGGACCGTCGTCACGAAAACTGACGTTGCGACTACCGATGAACTACATGCGGTTAGCGAGCGACTGCGAGCCTTGCGCCCAGAACGCCCGATCTTTGAGATCTCTGCGGTCGCACACGAAGGTATACGCGAGCTGACTTTCGCACTTATGGATGCGGTCGATAGTAAATCAAAGCTCGATGAGCATGAGTCGTCGGCATTAGATCGAGATGTGCTAGACGACATATTGAGTCGGACGAAACCCCGCGCGTCTTCTGAGTCAGACGAAGACGAGCGCGTTGAATTGATCTATCGGCGTGACTAAGGGTAAACAAGCGCTCGGAAACAACGGTGCAACATGGGTGTTAAAGATCGGCAGTTCGCTGGTCGCGGACGGCTCGGGTTTGTCGGCACGGCGTTTAGATTCACTCTGTGAACAGATCACCCAGCTAAGACGAGCTGCGATAAACGTCGTGATAGTCTCAAGCGGATCAATTTCAGAAGGTATGCATCAGCTGGGTCTAGACGAACGACCGCACGACCTACCTATGCTTCAGACGGCGGCAGCCGTTGGACAAATGGGTTTGACGCACGCGTACGCCAAGCGATTTCAGGAAGTAGGTTTCGCCACAGGTATGGTGTTGCTTACGCACGAGGACCTAAAGGATCGCGAACGATACCTCAACGCTCGATCGACAATCGAAACGTGTCTCAAACACGATGTCATACCAGTCATCAACGAGAATGATTCGGTTTCGACAGATGAGATTCGTTTTGGGGACAACGACACTTTAGCCGCTCGAGTTGCCGCGTTGATTCAGGCAGATGCGCTGGTTGTATTGACTGACCAGGAGGGTTTGTTTGAAGCAGATCCTCGGGTATCGCCTAGTGCAAAGATCATAAAGAAAGAGTCGCCATTCAACGATAAGCTAGACGAAATGGTCAACAGTGAACCAGGACCATTCGGTCGGGGTGGCATGCTCACGAAGCTGGAAGCCGCGCGTTTCGCGGCCAAATCCGGTTGTGATACTTGGATAGTAGATGGACGGGCACCGGATACGTTGGTGCGTCTACTTAAAGGCAATGACGTGGGAACACACTTGACGGCGGACATCACACCTGTTGACGCGCGCAAACAGTGGATCGCAGGTCAGTTGAGAAGTCGCGGCGAACTCACGGTTGACGAAGGTGCCGCGCGAGCACTCATGAACAACGGTGTTAGTTTGTTGCCGATCGGGGTGAAAGAAGTGACAGGCCATTTTCATCGTGGCGATGTCGTGACGGTATTGGATGTCGAAGGCAATGAAATTGCGAAGGGTTTGTCGAATTACAGTGATCAGGAAGCGCAAAAGATTAGCGGACACGCTTCAAGTGAGATCGAGGGGTTACTAGGTTATATGGATGAACCCGAGATGATCCATCGCGACAATCTGGCTTTGATTTAGCTCGCCAACGCCTTCACTTTGGCGTTCAATCGAGATTTGTGACGCGCTGCTTTATTCCTGTGGATTAAACCCTTGTGAGAATAACGATCGAGAATGCTCGACACGGCATTGAGAGCGTCCTGAGCCTTTTCTTTGTCACCTTCTTCAATCGCGGATACGGTTTTCTTAATCGCCGTGCGCATCGTGCTACGCTTCGCAGAATTTCGCGCGTTACGACGCGCATTCTGACGTACGCGTTTCTTAGCAGATAGAGTATGTGCCAAATTGCTGTCTCAGGAGGCGTATGCCAATATTTGAAGGCGGCAATTTTAGTCACCGCAAGTCGAAAACTCAGTTGCTCGACCAGTTTCTTAGATCTGAAGCGTTAACGAGTCTGACTTGACGGACGACGAAACCGCACTGCAGCAAAGCGAAACAACGAGTCTGACCGGGAAGGGACTCGTAGTTGCATCCCTTACCGGATTGTCGCGGGTCGGGGGACTAGCTCGCGATGTGGTCGTCTCTTACTTTCTTGGTGCGGGTCCGATAGCGGACGCCTTTTTCATCGCATTCAAGATTCCGAATTTCTTTCGTCGACTGTTTGCGGAGGGCGCATTTCAACAAGCGTTTATTCCAGTACTTGCCGATTATCGAGAGAACAACACTCAATCAGATCTCATCGATTTCGTTAGAACCGTAGCAGGTACCTTCGCTGTGGTATTGCTGGGATTGTCGTTTCTCGGTGTGGCGCTCGCTCAACCTCTGATTGATCTGTTTACGTTACGGAATTGGGTAGGAGAGCCACGCTATCAAGCTGCGATCGACATGCTCCGTGTGATGTTTCCATACCTGGGACTCATTTCCTTAACGGCATTCGCAGGATCCGTTCTCAACAGCTACCAGCGTTTTTCGATTACTGCTGGTGCGCCCTTGCTGTTGAGTGTTTGCATCATAGTCGCTGCTGTATGGGCAGCGATGTTGTCAGGTCATGTCGCACATGCGATGGCGTGGGGCGTACTCACGGCCGGATTTCTGCAACTTCTAGTCCATATTCCATCGTTGCGACGACTCGGCTTGTTACGGTGGCCGAAGGTGAATTTCCGCGACGAGGGCGTACGGCGCATCCTCAAGCTCATCGTTCCAGGTGTATACGCGGCATCGGCAGGTCAGATCAACATATTGGTAGGCACGATTCTGTGTGCACAGCTCACGGTGGGTACCGTATCTTGGTTCTATTACGCCGATCGTCTCATCCAGCTCCCCATGGCTTTGTTGGCGATTGCGATGCAAACGATTCTGCTTCCGAGCTTGTCACGCATGCACCGAAAGGGTGATCGTGAGTTGTTCAGCGAAACGCTTGATTGGGGCGTCCGCATTGGCGTTTTACTCGGTCTCCCCGCTACCGTCGCACTTTACTATCTCGCGAAACCCATACTTGCGACTGTCTTTCTACGTGGCGCTTTCGAAGTTGCGGACGTCGAGATGACCGCTGTAGCGCTTCAGGCGTTCGCCATTGGCTTGGTACCCATGGTCCTTACTCGGGTGCTCGGACCCGGATATTTCGCCCGAGAGGACATGCACACTCCCTTCGTTTACGCCACAATTGGTGTGGCCGTAAATATCGCGATTAGCTTGAGCTTGTTCTGGTGGTTAGGATTGTTGGGCATTGCGTTCGCAACGACCGTCGCGGCGTTTGTACATTGTTATCTCCTGATGCGCGGTCTAATTCTTGGAGGGCAGTACCATCCACAGAGATCACTTTGGCGATTCGGTATGGCAAGTATTGCCGGTTGTGTCGTTATGGTTGCTTGCTTAGTTTGGTTGAATCTGGATTTCGAGATGTGGGCGAGTGTATCGGAATGGCGTAGGGTAGGGCAAATGGCGCTGATGGTGATCTGTGGGATAGTGGTCTACGGTTTAATGCTGTTAATCTGTGGTGTGCGCCCTCGTCATTTGTTGCATCGTGTTTAAGGCTTAATGTGGAACTGATTCGCGGTCTACACAACGTACGCGAACGACACCGAAACGGCGTCATCACGATTGGTACGTTCGACGGGATGCACCACGGCCATCAGATGCTGCTATCGCATCTCTCTGCCAAAGCGCAGGAGTTGAATTGCGGGAGCATGCTCGTTACGTTCGAACCGCAACCGCGCGAGTATTTCCGAGGTGAAGTGGTGCCTGCTCGACTCACTCGTTTCCGCGAAAAAATCACAATCCTTCGTGATTTTGATTTAGATTACGTGCTCTGTATCCCTTTCAATGAAAGGACTAGCTCAACATCGGCAGATGCCGTGATCGATGAATTTCTTATTCGTATACTCGGTGTGAGATATCTGGTTGTCGGCGATGACTTCCGCTTTGGAAAGAACGCCGAAGGTGACTACACGATGCTGCAGGCTGCAGGCGATCGTGTCGGTTTTGGTGTTACACACCTCGGGACGATGGTCTTCGAACATGAACGGGTTTCGAGTAGCCGCATCCGTGAAGCGTTAATTGAAGGCGATTTCCAACTAGCTGAGAAACTGCTCGGTCGGAAGTACTTCATGATGGGCACTGTCGTGATTGGTCAACGAATGGGTACGCAGCTCGGTACACCTACCGCGAATATCCGACTGCAACGTTATCGGTCCGCGGTAGAAGGGATATTTGCGGTAACGGTAACAGGCTTGGATCGAGTGTATGAGGGTTCTGCATATGTCGGTACGCGTCCGACAGTCGATGGCACGGAACCGTTATTAGAAGTGCATCTGTTTGACTTTGACCAAGATATATACGGGCAACTGATCACGGTTACGTTTCACCATAAGTTTCGTGACGATGTGCGCTTCGATGGTTTGGACGCGTTAAAGACGCAAATTGCAGAGGATTTAGCAATGACGCGAAGCTGGTTCGAGGAGCACCGTGCAGAACTCAGCTAACGTTAATCCTCGATGGTGGTGGGCGTTTGTTGGCGCGGCGCTTGTCGTCGTTCTAGATCAGATCACCAAGTACGTTGCAACGGCTGAGTTATTGGATGGTCCTGTATCGGTACTACCGTTCCTCACGTTTCGCTATTTCTGCAACTCAGGTGCCGCGTTCAGCATCTTGCAGGGCTATACACACTTTCTGACCTTTGTCGGCATCGCGTTTGTTGTTTATTTCAGTTGGGAGATTTGGCGCTTGCGACGCGTTCAGGACCCTCCCATTCTCTTCGTCATGGCGTTGATGTTGATACTAGCTGGCGCGGGCGGTAACTTAATCGATCGGGCGACACAAGGGTGTGTGGTTGACTTTATTCACGTTCACTACAACCCTATCGGCTTCAATTTTCCGATTTTTAACATCGCGGACTCGGCCGTGTGCATCGGCGCCGTAAGTTGGATTCTTGCGGCGATCCTACACCGCGAGCGATCAGCTAGCAAAGTCGCGAAGGATCCCGATCAATCGGCGAGCTCCTGAAGTAACTTCGTTTCGTTAATCTGCCGGGTCGATCTAAATAAGAACCCAAGATTGGCTGACTATAGGCCCTCTTCGAGCGCCTCAGCGGTTCGAGGAGATTCGGGAATGTAAATCTCAAGCGGTGGCGGCACCGCCGGCCGATCCAACACACCGAACGTCATGATGTTTGTCAAGCTACGATCGCGATTTTTAATCGCATCCCGTAGCACGAGCTTGCCTTCGTCATTGAATCCATCGTATTCTGGAAAATTTAGCGCAAGCACACGTAACGCGTCATTGGCTGGTTTTTCCAGACCCAGGCGGTAGTTTGCTTCAACTACGATCGCAAGTGCCTCCGGAACCGAAGAGCTGGAAGGAAAGTCCTCTACGATGCCAGCCGCACGGTTCGCCGCTGCAACCCAAGTATCGTGGTTAAGGTAAAACTGTGCGATCATGAGTTCGTGTTCAGCAATGATGTTCCGAAGATGTACCATCCTTGCTTTCGCGTCTTTCGCATATAGACTGTTCGGAAAATGCTCCAACAGCTCATTGAATTCAATAAATGCTTCCTTCGCTGCGGTTACGTCGCGTGACGCTTGAGGTGAACCAAGAAAACGATCGAAAAAGCCTCGATTCTTTTCATAGCTGGCCAAACCCCTCATGTAGTACGCATAGTCAGCGCGAGGGTGTTTAGGGTGAAGTTCAATGAATCGAGTTGCCGCTACCGTAGCGGCTTCGTAGTCGCTCTTCATGAAATTCGCGTAGATCAGTTCGAGCTGAGCTTGTTCCGCATACTGACCGAATGGGAAATGTGTCTCTATCGCCTCAAGACGATTGATACCCACGGTGTAATTCCCAGATCGTATCGAAGACTGCGCGGCTTCGTATAGTTTTTGCTCACTGGTCAGCTCAAGTTCTTCTTTTGTCTTGATGTTCGAAAAACCAAGCGAACTGCAACCTGCGACGAACCACGTCAGTAGCACGCTTATCAAGAAGACGCGAATAGCTTTCAATGCAATGCCTCAGAGCGAATGCCGTATTTTAGGTAGACAAGCAGATGCCGGATAAGTCGCTCAGCTACCGAAAATCGCTTCAAATTATGAAATCCGAGGCGGGTGAACGTTTAGACCGCGTGTTGGCACAACATTTTTCCGACGTCTCTCGATCTCAGTTGACCAAATGGATCAAGGACGGCTCAGTCACGGTCGATGGTGAATCACGGAAGCCGAACCACAGACTTACCGGTGGCGAATCCATTGAGATTAGCGGAGCGTTTCAACCGAAGCAAGATTGGGACACAGCGACCGAGCTTGAGTTGCACATCATCTTTCAAGACGACGACATTCTGGTGATCGACAAGCCAGCGGGTCTGGTGGTACATCCGGGAGCGGCGACAGTTGCGCCGACACTAGCGAATGGTTTGTTGGCACTACGACCGGAACTTAATCGCTTACCGCGTGCCGGTATCGTACATCGTTTGGACAAGGACACAACAGGGCTCTTGGTCGTCGCTGCGTCAGAGTTGGCTAGAGTACGTTTGATCGCAGCGTTAGCGAAGCGTCAGGTTTCCCGGTCCTATCTCGCAGTTGTAGAAGGTCAGTTAGCTAGTGCGCGTGAAATCGACCTACCATTAGGTCGAAGTTCGCGCGATCGGACACGTCAAACCGTACGGAAGGACGGCCGTGAAGCGCTTACTTTGTTGACGCCTCTAGCGGTTTTTCGGGCACACACCTTGGTTCGAGCCGAATTGCGAACTGGACGAACGCATCAGATCCGCGTCCATGCTGCGCGGACGGGACTGCCGTTAGTCGGCGATCTGAAGTACGGTGCGAAGCGGGTTGTTCCACCGAGTGCCTCCCCGGGACTGAGCAAACTGCTCCGCGGTATACCGCGTCAAGCACTGCACGCGCAACAACTCGCCTTTGAGCATCCTCGAACGTCGCAATCATTGAGCTTTGAAGCAGCTTTGCCGCACGATCTACGGTCACTTCTCGAAGCGTTGCATCACGATCACGAGGAGCACGCCTAAAAAGCGAATCCTGTCGTCGTTTTTTCCATTCCTGACAATTTAGGCCTACGGGACTAAAATTGCCCGCCCGCCGCGAGTGTCACTCGTAATCAGCTAACGCTCGTTCCCGCCATCTACTTCCTTCGCAGCACTTTTCGCTAAGCTCGCGTAAGTCGAGGACGTAAATCGACCACCTTCAACGATAACGCATACCTCGAATCTCATGACTGAAATGCTCTCCGGAGGCGAAATCTTGATTCGTGCGTTGCAGGATGAAGGTGTAGAGCACATCTTCGGGTACCCGGGCGGTGCAGCGCTACACATTTACGACGCCCTTTTCAAGCAGCAGCGTGTCGAGCATATTCTTGTGCGACACGAGCAAGCCGCGACCCACATGGCCGACGGTTACGCACGAGCGACGGGCAATCCTGGCGTAGTTCTGGTAACGTCGGGACCCGGTGCCACGAATGCGATCACGGGAATTGCGACCGCTTACATGGACTCGATTCCTATGATCGTGATTTCGGCACAAGTACCGCACGAAGTGATCGGTACCGACGCCTTTCAAGAAACGGACATGATCGGGATATCGCGTCCGATCGTAAAACACAGTTTTATCGTTCGAACCGCGAGCGAAATCCCCTGGCTTGTGAAGCAAGCGTTCTATATATCTACGACAGGGCGACCGGGGCCCATCGTCATCGATATTCCCAAGGACACAACGGATCCGAACGAGCTATTTGAGTATTCGTATCCTGATAGTGTCAGTTTGCGGTCATATAAACCTGCGTTGAAAGGACATTCCGGCCAAATCCGCAAAGCCGCAGTGACCATGGTGAAAGCAAAGCGACCGGTTATATATGCCGGGGGCGGCGTTGTGCAAGGCGGCGCTGACGAGGAACTGGTGAAGGTCGCCCGACTTACCGGGTTCCCTTTAACGAACACTCTAATGGGTCTTGGTTCGTTTCCTGGCGATGACTCCCAGTTTCTTGGCATGCTCGGTATGCACGGCACTTTCGAGGCAAACAATGCAATGCACCACTCCGACTTGATCATCGCTGTGGGCGCACGTTTCGACGACCGGGTAACGAACAATCCTGCGAAGTTTTGTCCAGGTGCGACGATCATCCATATCGACATTGACCCTGCGTCGATTTCGAAGGTCATTACGGCAGATATCCCGATTGTTGGTCCTGCGAAGCCGGTGTTAAAGGAACTTCATACCGCACTTGAGGCTGAAATGGTCAAGCATCCAATCGACCAATCGAGCCTCGACGAATGGTGGCGTCGTATCGCGTTATGGCGGCAAGAACACGGATTGGATCATGATCAACGCGAACGCAAGAGTGAGAGTGGTCAGTTATTGCCTCAGCAAGTGATCCAAGCGGTCTATCGTGCGACTCAAGGTGAAGCGTTCGTCACGAGCGATGTGGGTCAGCATCAGATGTTTGCAGCCCAGTATTACAAGTTCCGGCAGGGTCGTCAGTGGATCAATTCAGGTGGTCTAGGCACGATGGGATTCGGTCTTCCTGCAGCCATGGGGGTGCAGTTCGCCGTTCCTGATGCGACAGTTGTATGTATCACGGGCGAGGGTAGTTTCATGATGAATATGCAGGAACTGTCGACTTGCATGCAATATGCATTACCGATCAAAATAGTCAATCTGAACAACCAAGCGCTCGGTATGGTTAAGCAGTGGCAGGATATGCAATACGGTGGACGGTACTCGCACAGTACGTACAGCGACGCACTTCCTGATTTCGAGCAGTTGATCAGATCGTTTGGACACCACAGCTTTACCGCAAACTCAATCGACGAACTCGACTCGGTTGTTGATGAAGCATTTAGTCCGAAGTTGAAAGACAAGCTCGTATTTATCAATGCATATGTGGATCCAGATGAGCACGTCTACCCGATGTTTGTTCGAGGCGGTTCACTTGAGGACATGGTGCTGTCCAAAGGACTCGCGTGATGCGACGGTTATTAGCGGTTCTGCTTGAGAACGAAGCCGGCGCGCTTTCACGCGTGATTGGGCTCTTCGCTCAACGAAACTACAACATCGAGTCACTAACGGTTGCCCCGACTGAGGACCCAACGCTATCTCGTTTGACGCTTCTGACGGAAGGCGACGACGAGAAGATAGAACAGGTAACAAAGCACTTAAACCGGCTTATCGAAGTCGTGAAAGTGAATGACTTGACGGAAGGTGCGCACATCGAGCGCGAGCTCATGTTGATAAAGATCCGAGCGGAAGGGAATGGCCACCGTGAAGAGGTCTTTCGAACGTGTGAGATATTCCGGGGCGATGTGGTCGATGTCACACAGGATTCGTATACGGTTCAGCTGACCGGTCCAACGAAGAAGCTCTTCGCGTTCATGCGTGCGATTGGCGAAACATCCATTTTGGAGGTCGTTCGTACGGGTGTTTCTGGCATCAGTCGCGGCGACAAAATACTCGAACTTTAGGGATAGCTACAACAGGAATCTAAATGCAGGTTTATTACGACAAAGATGCGGATCTATCGCTTATCCAAAACATGCAGGTGGTTGTGGTGGGTTACGGTTCTCAAGGTCACGCGCACGCAAACAATCTTCGCGATAGCGGTGTATCCAACATCACAATAGCTCTAAGAGACGGGTCAGGATCCGCGATCAAAGCGCAGAATGCGAATTTCGTGACCAAACCTACGAGCGACGCTGTCAAGGACGCAGATCTCGTGATGATCTTGACACCAGATGAGCATCAACGTGAGATTTACGCGAACGAGATCGAACCGAACATCAAGGAAGGTGCTGCGATCGCGTTTGCCCATGGTTTCAACATTCATTTTGAACTAATTCAAGCACGCAGTGACCTTGATGTGATCATGATTGCGCCAAAAGGTCCAGGTCACACTGTACGTTCGACGTATACCGAAGGAGGTGGCGTACCGGCACTCATTGCAATTGGCCAGGATGCTAGCGGTCAAGCAAAAGAGACCGCGCTTTCATACGCAATGGCAATTGGCGCGGGACGTGCAGGGATCATCGAAACAACGTTCCGTGAGGAAACGGAAACCGACTTGTTTGGCGAACAAGCCGTATTGTGTGGCGGCGCTGCAGCGCTAGTTCAAGCGGGTTTCGAGACGTTAGTCGAGGCTGGCTACGCGCCTGAGATGGCATATTTCGAGTGTCTCCACGAACTGAAATTGATCGTTGACTTTTTCTATGAAGGTGGGATCTCGAATATGTGGTACACCGTTTCCAATACAGCGGAATACGGTGGACTGACGCGGGGAACTAGAGTCGTCAACGAAGAGACTAAAAAGGAGATGAAGCGAATTCTCGACGAGATTCAAAGTGGTAAATTCGCTCGAGAATTCGTGACCGAAAACCAGGCGGGGGCGACGACGATCAAGGCTATGAGAAGGCTGAGTCAGGATCACCAGATTGAGCAAGTAGGTGCGAGACTCCGCGCAATGATGCCGTGGATAGAAGAAAACAAACTGGTCGACAAATCACGAAACTAACGCAATGACTAAGAAACGACGCGAGTTCTCCGTCGTCAACAAGACTCGAAATATCGCATCTCAGAACCGTCGTCGCGGTGTGTTTCTCTTGCCCAATGCGATTACGACCGGTGCGATGTTTTCGGGTTTCTTTGCGATCGTCGCAGCGACTGAAGGTAAGTTTCTGTTTGCCGGTATCGCATTACTAGCCGCGATGATCCTAGACGCACTGGATGGACGAGTTGCGCGGGCAATGAAAGCCGAAAGTGATTTTGGTAAGCAATTTGATTCGTTGTCCGACATGGTAGCGTTTGGTGTCGCACCAGGCGTATTAGCGTTCGAATGGGGTCTGAATACGTTGAGTCAGATCGGTTGGGCGATTACATTTCTTTATATGGCATGTGCTGCGTTGAGGTTGGCGCGGTTCAATATCGCAGGTGACAGTTCGTCATTCACTGGGTTGCCATCGCCGATGGCGTGCGGAGTTGTCGCTTCAGCGGCGTGGTTGTGGGGTGACATGTTCCAGACGTCGCCGCACATCTCGGTTGTGATCGTAATGGCAGCGCTTGTTGTCGGAATCGCTCTACTGATGGTGTCGAATATCCGCTACTACTCGCCGAAGCTGTTTCGGATCAGGGGTCGGATTCCCTACGTTTCGTTCGTTGTGCTGGTGCTTGTTCTCGCGGTGATTTTCGTGAATCCGCCGCTGGTGTTCTTCATCTGCACGATGGCGTATGCGCTCTCTGGACCCGGCGAATACGTATGGCGCAGGTTTAAGAAACCAGCATCCGTTGACGAAGTTGCGGACGATGTCGAAGTTGATGAACAGCAAAAGGCTGACTAAGTTGCGCGCTTGCAAAAACACGCTTAACGGTATAGAACTTCCCGCGAGCCAGCGGTTCTAAAGTGAGAGGGAGACAGTCGCGATGTTGATTAGATTTTCAAGAAAAAATGACCCGAAACCATCAGAGATTACACCTGAACGAATCTACCGTGCGCGAAGAGAGATTCTGAAAGGTTCCGGCGCGATTGCTGCGCTATCCGCCGTGCATGCTAGTGGTCTTCCTTCGGACTGGATCGAATCTCAAGGCTACACCA
>JAPOVY010000122.1 GCA_026707905.1 Gammaproteobacteria bacterium
TCGCCTTTCTCCACTAACAATCATCTAGTTAGAATAGAATCGCTTTGTTGGCTACTCACGTCAACATTCATATTACTAACGCCTCACGATCAGCTCCCAAAAGGAGCTTGCTTGTAGGCTACGACTGGTTGCACGAAACATGAGCAAACAGCCGCAGCTGGATCCAACGTACGATCCACGGCACATTGAACAAAACGTATACCGAGAGTGGGAAGCGAACGGCTATTTCGCGCCGCGAGGTAACGGCAGACCTTATTCCATCGTTATTCCGCCACCGAACGTAACAGGTACGTTGCACCTCGGTCACGGATTTCAGCATACCCTCATGGATCTACTTATCCGCTTTCACCGGATGGATGGTCGCGAAACGCTCTGGCAAACCGGCACCGACCACGCAGGCATTGCAACACAAATGGTTGTAACGGAACAGTTACGTGCACAAGGTATCTCGCCAACAGAACTGGGACGAGACGAATTTACTGACCGTGTGTGGCAATGGCGCGAGCAAGCAGGTAGCACGATCACGCATCAAATGCGGCGTATCGGCTCATCGGTCGATTGGGCGCGCGAACGATTCACGATGGATGAAGGTTTTAGTCGTGCGGTTCTCGAGGTCTTTGTCCGGCTATACGATGATGGTCTCATCTACCGCGGCAAGCGACTTGTGAACTGGGATCCAACAATGGAAACTGCCCTCTCTGATCTCGAAGTCATCAGTGAGGATGAGAACGGCTCGCTTTGGCATCTCCGGTATCCATTGGCCAATGGTGCTAGAACAAGAGACGATAAAGACTACCTAGTTGTTGCAACGACTCGACCAGAGACGATGCTCGGTGACACGGCAGTTGCCGTACACCCGGGTGACGAACGCTATCAAGACTTGATCGGTCAGAAGGTGAACTTGCCTCTCGTTGGTCGAGAGTTACCGATCATCGCAGACGACTACGTAGATCCTGAATTCGGCACCGGCTGTTTGAAAATCACGCCCGCGCACGACTTTCACGACAACGAAATCGGAGCAAGACACGATCTTGAACTGATCAATATCTTCACTAGTACTGCGCACCTAAACGAAAACGTACCTGAGCAATTCAGAGGGATGGACCGCTTCACGGCTCGTGACGAAGTCGTTGCGTGCCTCGATGAACTTGGCCTCATGGAACGCCAAGAGGACTATACCGTCCAAATCCCACGCGGCGAACGATCCGGAGAGGTTCTTGAACCCTGGCTTACCGATCAATGGTTCGTTGCGATCAAAGAACTTGCTGACCCCGCTATCGAAGCAGTAGAAAGTGGGCGAATTCGCTTCGAACCCAAACGATGGGAGAACGTCTATTTCAGCTGGATGCGAGAGATCAAGGACTGGGCGATCAGTCGCCAACTTTGGTGGGGTCATCAAATCCCCGCCTGGTATGACGAAAACGGTAACGTCTATGTTGGGCGAAGCGAGCAGGAAGCTCGGTCGAAGAATAACCTCGACAAAACTGTTTCGCTCACACGTGATCCAGACGTTCTCGATACGTGGTTCTCAAGTGCGTTGTGGACATTCGCCACGATGGGATGGCCTGATGAAACAGTTGAGTTAAGTAAATTCAACCCGACCGATGTACTCGTCACGGGTCACGACATCATCTTCTTCTGGGTGGCCCGAATGATCATGATGACCTTGCGATTCACAGGTGAAGTGCCATTTAAGCACGTATTCGTCCACGGACTCGTACGCGATAAGCACGGCCAAAAAATGACCAAAACCAAAGGCAATGGTCTTGATCCCATTGATGTGATTGACGGCGTTACACGCGACGAATTGGTCTCAAAACGAACCGCAAACCTCACTCAAGCGAGTTTGGCGGAGAAAATCGCTCAGGATACTCAACGAGATTTCGCCAACGGTATTCCTGCATATGGAACCGACGCCCTTCGTTTCGCGTTCAGTGCAATCGCGTCGCCAGGCCAGAGTAGCTATCCGTTCGACCTTCAGCAAGTTGAGGGTTACCACTTCTTCTGCAACAAACTGTGGAATGCGACGAAATTCGTTCTCACCAACATTGAATCCGATTTTCGTGTTGTACACGGAAACGAGAGTCTCGCAGACAGATGGATTAAGTCGCAGCTCTCACGGGTGATTCAGGCGTCGAGACAGGCGCTCGAGAACTATCGTTTCGACCGATACTCCCAGCAGCTCTATCAGTTTGCGTGGCATGAATACTGCGACTGGTATCTCGAACTCACGAAACCTGTCCTCTTCAACGAAGAGCATGGGTCTGACTCATACGTGGCAGCACAATCGACGTTGGTCGTTGTACTTGAATCACTTGTTCGATTACTACACCCATTAATACCTTACATCACTGAAACGATTTGGCAGCGGATTTCGCCATACTGTGGTAACCACTCGGAAAGCGTCATGTTGGCCGAATATCCAACCGATAACGACTTTCAACTGGATGAACACGCAGAAAAGGCTATCGCGTGGTTACAAGAGGTTGTTTCCGCTATTCGCAACCTACGGAGTGCGCGGCAGGTGCCACCAGGAAACCAAGTCGTGATTCAGATTTCAGGACATAACGAATCAGACCGTGAATTCGCAGAAGTCACGCAAGTTTTCCTCATGCGACTTGCTAAAGTTCGAGAAATCGAGCTCATTGACGGCACGGTAGTGCCAATTGGATCAACGCAAGTAATAGGTCATTTGAGCATCACTTTACCGTTCGAAGACGACGCTGAACGTCTAGCGGAAACCAAAAGACTCGAAAAGGAAGTCGACCGATTAAACGAGGAACTCAAACGATCACTCAATAAACTCAATAACGAGAAATTCGTCGCTCGCGCACCTGAGGATGTCGTCGCGAAGGAGCGCGACCGTAAGATGACCTATGAATCACAATTGAAAATACTCGAAGAGCAACTGAACACGATCGGTATCGTTTGATCTAGTTCGAACAATCCGAGCGTTGCGTGGCCAATTCTCCGAATTGTTTATGAAACGCAGTCGCTAAATCGTAGATCCAATTTTGAACGCTGACGCCACGCCGAGATCTATTCTGCGACGAGAACGACCTTCCCAATCGTCTGATCGGTACGTATTAGATCGTGTGCCTGTTGCGCATCTGCTAACGGAATCGTGTGATCGACGATCGCGTTGACATCCCCCGCTTCGATGCGTGGCCAAACGCGTTCAAACAACTGTGACATGACCGCCGACTTCGCTTCGATAGAGCGAGCGCGAAGGGTCGATCCGATCACACGCTGCCGCTTGACCATCATGCGTCCGAGCGGTAAGGTCGCGTCCGCGCCGCCCATTAACCCAATTACAACCAAGCGACCGTCAACTGCGAGACAACGCAGATTGGACGCTAAGTAACGGCCTCCGACAGGATCGAGTATGACATCCACACCCATATCCCCCGTCCATTCGAGTACTCGAGCTTCAAAGTCCTCAACACGTCGATTACATCCTGCGGTCGCTCCGAGTTTTTGACAAGCTCGGACCTTCGCGTCGAATCCAACAGTTACGAAGCAGGGGTTACCAAACGCTTTACAGAGTTGAATCGCAGCGGTGCCAACACCACTCGCACCAGAGTGGATTAGTACGCTCTCGCCAATCGAAGCGTTGGCTTCCATGAAGATATTCAAGTAAGCCGTCGCGAAGACCTCAGGTAATGCCGCCGCTTCGATTAAGGAGAGTCGATCGGGCTTCCGTAATACTTGCCCTGCAGGAACATTGACATACTCCGCATACCCCCCGCCTGACAACAACGCACATACCTCATCGCCAACCTCGAACGAGCCAACTTGTGAACCAACTTCAACAACAGTACCGCTACACTCCAATCCAAGGATGTTCGACGCACCCGGTGGCGGTGGATACCCGCCAGCAACTTGCGCCAAGTCCGCTCGATTGACTGCTGTGGCGCTGACCTTGATCAAGACTTCCCCAAATCCGGGCGAAGGTTTGTCGGTCGGTTGCCAGACCAGTCTGTTGTCAACGACTTCAATTGCATGCATTACCATGAGAGTCGCACCTTAATACCTTCGTCGTGAAGGAAATCCTTGAGTTCGCTTACACGATACGTCCCGTAATGAACCATTGAAGCGACAAGCGCCCCATCGGCTTTCCCCTCCGTCAGTACGTCTCGCAGGTACGCCGGTTTACCGGCACCGCCCGAAGCAATGACAGAAATTGGTACGGCCGCGCGCGCCATTCGGCGGAGCGGTAGTT
>JAPOVY010000063.1 GCA_026707905.1 Gammaproteobacteria bacterium
AGCCGTTCCATAATGCGGATTTCGCCGCCGACGACTACAACGACGCTGCGTATAGCGGGTTCCGTCTAGGAACCAAGTACCTGATCAATGACGATTGGGACATTACCGTTATGCACCATCAACAAAAGATCCAAACCGAAGGTGTCTTCGATTACGATCCTGAAGTTGGCGACTTAGAAGTCATGCGCTTCATCCCTGAGCAACTCGACGAAGAGTTTGGTCAAACATCGTGGACAGTTGAAGGTCGGGTGGAACAGCTGAATCTGCTCTACACGGGCGCTTATCTCAATCGAGATATCTCGCATACCGTCGACTACACGGAATACATAAACGTCGGTGGGTATATTCCTGGATATCTCTGCGAATACAACACACCTGGCTACCACGGTGGTGGCGGCGTCGGCTACGTATTCGACCCAACATTGAGTGGCGATCCAGAGATTATCGAGTGCGGTGTATCACAAGCATCCTCTCGACTAACGAACGGCATGACCCGAATGATGCACGAGTTTCGTGCTCAAGGATCGATCAGTGATCAACTTGAATTCACGGCGGGTGTTTTCTACCAAGACAATACCACGACGCATATAGGGGATTTCGACTACAGTCAGGACTTTTGGCCTGCGTTAGTCCCCTCTCGTATTTCGCGTCATACTGCAAACAGCCTTGAGATCAAACCACCTGGGGTTCAGTTTGTCAACGACATAACTCGACCTGAGAACGAAATCGCTGTTTTCGGCGAACTGACCGCGCACTTGAACGATAGCGTCGAAGCGACAATTGGATTTCGATCTTATGAATTAGAGACGGGATTCGAGGGGTTCTCGGCGTTTCGCTATGGTTCCCGACCGGTACCTAATCTAGCCGATGAAATTGGCATAACCGCAGCGAACCCAATGGGTGTTGGTGGTCGAGACTATATTGACAATCTAGGCGACTTCCAGCCGATCACGATAAGTGACACGATCTTCAAGGTAACGCTCGCATGGGACATCAACGATCGAATACTTGCGTACGCGACTGCTTCGCAGGGCTATCGACCTCCTGGTTTCAACAGGGCGGCTGCTGCAGGTCAAGCGACCGCGGAAGGCGTCGCAGCACGAGGCAATGACGGACCTGGCGGATTTCCTGACTATTTCATTCCAGTCATGTATCGGTCCGATGAGATCGATAACTATGAACTCGGTTGGAAAGCCACATCAGAGGATCGCAGACTGGCTTGGAATGGCTCTCTCTACTTCGTCGATTGGCGAGATATCCAAGTCTCACATTTCGACTCGCAGAATATCTCGATTTTCACAATCGTGGATAACGGAGGCGACGCCGAGATTAGAGGCATCGAATCAAACCTTGAGTTTTGGCCGAATGCCAACCTTACGTTATGGGGTGGCGCTTCGATCATCAAGAGTGAGCTAGTCGACGTAAACCCAACATTCGCATTCGTCGTCGCAGATATCGGGAGTGAATTACCTCTCACACCAACGGTGCAATTGACAGGTCGTAGCAGGTTCACCTGGGACAGTCGTTTAGGTCAAGCGTACGTCCATCTCTCCGCTGTCTATTCCGGTAAGAGTTGGAATTCACTTGTCGACATCCCGCTAACTGATCCACGCAAAGAACAAGATTCTCATCTTATCTTGGATGCAGCCATTGGTGTCGTGTCGAATGACAACTGGCGAATCGAGGCCTATGCGAGGAATCTCACCAACACACTCGCGCAATTGCACATCAACCGCCTCGATTTCAAAGAGCGGATCACGACCAATCGGCCGCGCACGCTAGGTTTTAGAGTCAGTTACGACTACTAAAAACCATCGCGAGGTGCAATCGAAGCGTACCTCATCAGAAGGTACGCTTCGAGCGCCGCCGTTAAAGCGTCGCACGGGTCGTCATCGGTCTCGCGCATCGATTGGACCACAGGTTCAAAAGGCTGAAGAGCTCCTTCGAGCCGGTAAACCTCTCGAAACTCTTGAGTATCTACAGCCGCTCGTTTCAAAATACCCAAAACACACGGAACTTCTGTATTGCCTTGCGGTCGCACAACGGCTTCTAGGTCGGCTTAAATACGCACTAAATTCCATTCAAATACTTCTTGATCAAGCGCCTCGCTACGCGCGCGCCCATCAAGAGCTTGCGTATATCCATCTCGCCCTCGGTCAGAATGAGAATGCGAGCCGCGCGTTTCGTCAAGCGGTTGAACACAATCCTGGACTGCTATCGAGCTGGCAGCATCTCCGAAAGTTAACGCCCGACGAAAACAGCGAATTGAGCGTCCGCATCGACGCGAATTTACGGTATCTCGAATCGCTACCTGCGCCGCTACGTGGTGTTGTCAGCATGCGTTACGAAAAACGCAGAGGTAAAGCGGAGCAAGCTTGTCGGAACTACCTAAAAGAACACCCGAAAGACGCGGAGGGGATGCGATTACTCGCTTTGATCGCTAGCGAACAAGGTATGCTCGACGACGCCGAGTTCATACTAGAAAGTGCGATAGAGTTTGAGCCAGCGAACGATCGAGTGCGCTTGAGCTACGTCGATGTCTTGCACAAACGCCAGAAATATGACAAGTCACTCGAGCAAGCAGAGCTACTTCGACGAAATGACCCAGAGAATCAGACCTATCGTCTTGCGCATGCGAACCAGCTGGCAGGAATCGGCGAGTACCAACAAGCACTGATCGTTTACGACGACATTCTTACGCGTCATCCTCATACCCCACTTGCAAGTCCTCGCCTTTGGCTCTCGCGCGGTCACGCGCTTAAGACTCACGGCCGAGTTGACGAGGCGATAGATTCCTATCAACACGCCTACGGCTTAAAAACCGATTTCGGTGATGCATACTGGAGTCTGGCAAATCTAAAGACCTATGAGTTCTCTGATGAAGAGCTCTCGCGTATGGGTCGTCTAGTCTCCGATGAGTCCGTGGATCAAGATGATCTCGCGCACTTACATTTCGCTTTGGGCAAAGCGCTTGAGGATCGTCATGAGTATGAAACGTCCTTTCAACATTACGAGCAGGGCAATGAAATCAGAAAGAAACAGACTCGATATGACGCATCGGCAATGTCTGCACGACTGAAACTACAGCGGTGGGTATGCAACGAGGCGTTCTTTGCGGAACGCATCGGAACGGGCTGTGGCGCGGC
This sequence comes from Gammaproteobacteria bacterium, assembly GCA_026707905.1. Lineage (GTDB taxonomy): Bacteria > Pseudomonadota > Gammaproteobacteria > Pseudomonadales > Azotimanducaceae > Bin55. The sequence goes on from JAPOVY010000063.1 coordinate 3,147, forward strand.
AGATCCCATCTTCATCGTTGGTCTACCTCGAGCCGGTTCGACATTACTCGAACAGATACTCGCATCACATTCTCAAGTCGATGGGACGCTCGAACTACATCACATCAGCTCGATCGCGCAGAAACTCGATAGCCGCAGGCGGGGACGCGATGCGCCACGTTATCCAGGTACCTTAGGGCAACTAAAACCGGAGACATTTCGCACGATCGGTGAAAAATTCATCACGGAAACTCAGGTTCACCGACATGGTGCACCTTACTTTATCGATAAGATGCCCAATAACTTCAGACACATCGGATTGATCCACCTCATCCTTCCAAATGCGAAGATCATTGACGCGCGACGTGATCCAATGAGCTGCTGTTTCAGTGCCTTCAAGCAGCTATTCGCATCGGGCCAGGAATTCACATATGGATTACGCGAAGTCGGAACGTACTACCAAGACTATATTGAATTGATGAAACACTGGGACACAGTGTTGCCAGGCAAAGTGCTGCGTGTCCATTACGACGACGTCGTGAACGATTTAGAGCGTGAGGTCCATCGTATTCTGGACTACTGTGAACTCCCTTTCGAGTCGTCGTGCGTGGAATTCCACCGAAATACGCGTGCCGTACGAACACCAAGTTCAGAGCAAGTGAGGCAGCCGATTTATAGGGAAGCGCTTGAGCAATGGCGACACTTTGAACCTTGGCTTACTCCTCTTAAGGAGAGCCTAGGTCCTTCCCTATGGGCTTTCCGCAGTTAACACTTAATCTGCCTTGATCATCTGAACGCGATCTTCGGCTCGTTCGGCTCGCCGTATTGGCTGAGCGCTAGAACAAATGCGTCTTCCCGACCCCACTCTTCGTGCTGATAGTAGTCTTTGCGTACACCGACCTGTTTGAACCCAACGGATTGATAGAGTTTGATCGCGCGTTCATTTGAGACGCGAACCTCCAAGCAGACGCGTTCGACGGGTAGAGTCCGACTTCGCGTCAGCATGTGATTGAGCAGCAAACGACCGATACCACGTCCTTGATAGGCTG
>JAPOVY010000140.1 GCA_026707905.1 Gammaproteobacteria bacterium
GATTGCTGCGCTATCCGCCGTGCATGCTAGTGGTCTTCCTTCGGACTGGATCGACTATCGAGGCTGCACCAAACACGAACCCGTACCCGATCTTGAGATTACACCTTCACCGTATACGACGCAGTACAACAACTTTTACGAATTCGGCACGAACAAAGACGACCCAATGCGGTATGCGGACGAAATGTCGATCGACCCTTGGTCAGTCGAAGTTTCAGGTCTTGTCGCGAAACCTGGGAAGTACGCGCTAGAAGATCTTCTTGCTGGAATAGATTTGGAGGAGCGGATTTACCGGCTACGCTGTGTAGAAGCCTGGTCAGCCGTCATTCCATGGGTCGGTTTCCCCGTCAAGAACATACTAGATAAGTACGAACCACTCGGTTCGGCAAAGTACGTGAAGTTCACAACCCATCTCAACCGAGATGAAATGCGCGGCACCCGATCGTTCTTCAGCAGCATCGATTTCCCATACGTTGAAGGATTAAGACTCGACGAAGCTAACCACGATCTGGCGATATTCGCTGTCGGTATGTATGGCGATGAGCTGCTAAATCAGAACGGTGCACCGTTCAGGCTGGTCGTACCGTGGAAATACGGCTTTAAGAGCATCAAGTCGATTGTCAAGATCGAGCTGATGGAACGTCAACCGCCTACGACGTGGAACCTAAGTGCCCCTCAGGAATATGGGTTCTATTCCAACGTCAATCCGTTAGTTGATCACCCGCGCTGGTCACAGGCCAGCGAACGCGTACTCGGGTCCGGCTTGTTTGCGAGGAATCAGCCAACCCTCATGCTCAATGGCTACGCTGACCAGGTAGCCTCCCTCTACGAAGGGATGGACCTACGACGTAATTACTAGCGTTCCGGGTCTACGGGTCGGTCGACCCTTGACGCATTTGTTAATCTCGTCTCGATACGCGTATCAGCGAGACGGACGCTCATCGCATAGCACCGCGACGCGATGTAGTTCTCGCTCCTCGTAGCCGTAGTCGGGTGGCGCGCAATGTTGAACACAGCGGTTATCCCAAATCGACAACGTTCCAACGTCGTAGCGCACACGTGCTTGATAACGGACGCGCGTACAGTGCTCGCTCAACATGCTGAGGATCCCTTTACTCTCGTAGTGCGATAACTCCGAAATACGACGTGTAAAGCCAGCGTTAACGTAAAGCGCTTTGCGACCAGTCTCTGGATGAGTGAGTACGACGGGATGTCGTGCCGGTTTCTTGATGAGGCCGATGTCGAAATTTCGTCCATCGTGCTCGGCGTCGAGTTTTTCGAGAAGCTCTTTCATGGGTTCAGACAGATCTTCGTACGCCTTGTACTGCGACGCATACACCGTATCGCCACCGATCGACGGTACCTTACGAGCCAGAAGCATCGAGATCTTGGGAGGAATGTCCTTCCAACTAACGTCCGAGTGCCAACCTTCCGCGCTGGCTCGACCTTTTGGACCAGAACGGATGTTCAACATATCGTCGAAACCTTCGACGGTGGGCGAATACCCATGAACATCCAGTTCGCCCCACATTAAACCGAAATTTCGTAGATCTTCATCGCTCAAGTGTGCTTGCCCGTGAACGGCGAGTACTGAGTATTGCATTAGTAAGGAATGAACTGTCTCAAATCCATCGTCGTCAAGATCTTTCAGGTCGAGGCCACGCACCTCCGCTCCTAGCGCGCCGCTCAGCGGACGTATGTCAAGACCGAGTTCTGTGTTGTTTTTCGTGTCATACAACGGTTCCGCCATGACATTACCTCCGTGAAGCGCTCGGGTACGTTGTTTATTTTGCAGGCATATCGAATGTAGTTTGCGATCCACTCGTACATGACATAGGTGCGAGGGACGTAACGAAAACACTCGAAGACGCGTACATTTTATGTGGCATTAGCGTCAAGACATACGGTAAAGGCAGAATGACAAAACTGGCTAGTCGTCGTATACGTCTGTTTTACGTCGTTTAGTAGCGAAAGGCTGGTGGAGTACCAGCAGTCGTAAATAAAAAAGCGCTCAACGACGGCAAACTCAAGGGAAGGTGTCGCTGATACGGCGCGACTTAGGAGGGTATGCTGAGCACGATTGCCGCTGCTGAGCGCTGTATTTCGTCGCGTTTTACGCTATTTACGTCTCCTCGACTAAAATACCTTGGAAGAAAGGACTGGCCATTCCTTAAGCAATCCAAATACGACAGCGAGTCGTTGCTTTTGACCGTGTGGTTGGGCACGCGGCGGAATTTGCATCCGTGCGAACCAGTCCATAGAGCACGACACTCGGAACATGGCAGCATGAACTGCCATCTTCTCCACGTTCCTGTGTGCGTGCAATTTCTTCACAAGGCATCTGTTGATGTTTTGTTCGGTTAGCATATACCTATTGTTTACCTTTGTCAAGTCTATTTTTCAATAGGCGTATGTTAAGTCGATTCACGGACGAACAGCAGACATTGTCCAAGATCACCGTGAACCGTACGAAGTTGCTTAACCAAATGCGTCGCTAGGCTGTCATTCGGAGTTGGTTGCTGAGCGACCTCTCGATGCGCCAAGCCACACATGTCTTCGATATGTTGGTAGAGATTAACTAGATCTGCGACCGCGACACCGGCAATCCGATGGTTAGAGCGAGCAAGTCGTGCTAGTTCTCCCGGCGAAAGCGTCGAGGGTGAAACGTCCGTCGCTTGATTGCGCATAGCCAGGACATTCTTGATCTCAACTAGCACCGCGTCCCAAGTCAGGTTATCGCCGTCTAGCAGTGAAACGCCTTTTTGTTTTGCTTCTCTTTGATAGCGTTGAAAAGAGGCGGGGTTGTTGAGGAAAGATACCGCGATAACATCGCAATCTGAGTGATTTAGTTCGTCGATCTGGTCTCGCAACGAATTGATGTAGTCCAAGTCCCATCCGGAAGGAAGCTCGATGATTGCGATATCTAGACCTAAGTGATCGAGACGCTTCAGATACTTGAGAAACGCTTCGACATCGTCAAGGTTTGGCGCGACCGTGCGATTCTGCTCGTCTTCAAGAGAGGTATCACGTAGCTCTACAACTCGCCATCCGGCCACGACGACTCTCGCATTTTCGTTCGATTCAGTTACGACGTGAAGACCGGGTGATGCATGTAATTCGGAGACTAGCTGGTGCAGTTCGTGATCGCTCTTGAGACATAGTTCGCCAATCGTGTAACCGATGCCAGATTGGATGAGCGTATTCAGCGCTTTCATGCGTTCTACTTGCTCAGTCGTGTAGTAGCGAGTGTTTCCGACACGTTGTGTAGGTTCGAGTTGCCCGCGTTTATCCCAGGCTCTTAGAGTTTCGACTCGAATACCTGACAGGTGACTTGCGGTGCTAATCTTGACAAGGTTTTGTCGGGTCTCTACAGCTGTCATGATGCTTTGTGTTTAGCTTCACCGAGGTTGTAGACCCGATTGTAAGGGAATTGTTCACCGTATGCAAGGTATGTTTAGTGATTTTATGTATAGTTAAATGACGAATCAACAGACTCGTCCACGCATTGTTTAGTCCCGAATAGGAAAGATCAAGCAAAAAATACCTAATTGTTAGTACTTGTCTAGTTTTTCGTCGTGTGTGCGCCATCACGCGATGAATTCGCAAATATCATTGAAGCTACCTTGTAAAAGAATTTGACGATGTATACGAGAATCGGCGATTTGTTAGAACGTCGTGCACACCTTTCACCGCAACGGGTTGGTTACATCGATGAGACGGGCGAACGTCTAACGTTCAAGGAACTGGATGACCGCAGTAATCGCATTGCAAACGCGTTTGTCGCAGATGGTATTGCTGCGGGCGACCGCGTTGCGTTACTGCTGATGAACTGTAGTGAGTTTGTAGAGCTGTTCTTCGCGCTCGGTAAGATCGGATGTGTCGTGGTACCTCTCAACTGGCGTTTGGTCGCGGATGAGCTCGAGTTCATACTCAAAGATAGCGGTGCGACCAAATTAGTTTATAGCGATGAATTCTCAGAGACGGTAACGGAACTGCACAGTCGCGGTGACAAAACCGACATCACCGAATGGTTGCACGTTACCGGGGGTGAATGTCTGCCATTCGCAAATGACTATCGGGCATTTCGCGACTCCGCTCCGACGACGCCGCCGACCGCTGATGTTTCATTGGATGACATGCTCTACATCATGTATACGTCCGGAACCACCGGATTACCGAAGGGCGTCGTTCATACACATCGCACGTCATTCGCCGGTACTCTGACGATTGCGGCAACGACATACTTCCGGGAAGGAGACGCATTTCTTTCGCCGCTACCGATGTTTCACGTCGGCGCGCTGACGCCTTTGACGTTGTCAATCTATCGAGGCATACCAGCGGTGGTGATGCGCAGTTTCGATCCGGTGTCTGCTTGGCAAATGATCGATCGAGAACGCGTGACTGTTGGATTGTTGGTACCCGCGATGATGAACTTCATGCTTCAAGTACCTGATCTCGAGCGATTCAATATTGAGCATTTTCGCTGGGTCATGACTGGCGCGGCGCCGGTTCCGTATGCTGCTATCGAAGCGTTTACAAATCTGGGTGTTGATGTCATGCAGGTCTACGGACTGACCGAATCGTGCGGACCGGCATGTCTTTGTACAGGAGCGGAATCACTCGAGCGGATCGGGACAACGGGTAGGTCGTTTTTCCATACGGATGTTAAGGTCGTTCGAAGTGACGGGTCGACGTGTAAACCCGATGAAGCGGGCGAAGTACTCGTTCGTGGCGAGCACGTAATGCGCGAATACTGGAATCGACCGGATGCAACTGCAGAGACAATCGTTGATGGTTGGCTGCATACTGGGGACATCGGTACGATGGACGCTGATGGTTTCGTTTACATACAAGATCGTCTTAAGGACATGATCATCTCAGGTGGCGAAAACGTTTATCCAGCAGAGATTGAAAACCTTTTGTTGACGTTAGAAGGCGTGAAGGACTGTGGTGTGATTGGCCAACCTAGCGAACGTTGGGGCGAAAGTCCGTTTGCGTTGATCGTGCCTCACGAAGGCGCATTGACGGAAGCGTCGGTGATGCAGTTTCTCGACGGTAAGTTGGCGCGATTCAAAATGCCTTGTGGTGTCGCATTTGTTGACGAGATCCCACGTAATCCTAGCGGCAAAATCTTGAAACGTATTTTGCGCGATCAGTATCCAGGTCCCGCGCCGGTTTAGCTGCATGACACTAGAAGAGCTCGCTGAAAACCTCATTCCGTTTTGCGAAGCGCATTTCGACGAAAAGATCATCTCCGTTGACAATGTGCGAAACATGCCTGGTCATGCGGGTTTCTCGTACGGGTTCGATGTGTCAACTGAGAAAGGTCTCTCGCGTTGGTATATCCGAGTGCCGCCACCGAATGTGAATTGGCGTGGAACGGCGGACGTATTACGCCAAGTTGAAGTGCTGAATGCACTCGACGGGACGTCGGTCCCTCACTGTTCAGTCCAATGGTCTGGCGACGACTTACAGTGGTTTGGTTGTCCGTACTTCATCGTACCGTTTCTAGATGGTGATACTCTCAAGGTCTCCCCAGGTGAATGGGCTAGCGAACTAAGCGATTCGAAACTAACAGATCTAGGGCGTCAGGTCATGGGGGCGTTGGCGGAGGTACATCGCGTCGATACGGTCAAGGTACCTTATCTTGGCGATCCGGTGCCCTTTGATGAGGACGTTAAGCGATGGGACCGGTTTTATGAACGATCCGCAGATCCACATCTGCTGTCGCGTGTACCGGAGTGCCGTGAACGGTTACTCGATACCTTACCGCACGATGCACCAGTTGGGATATTTCACGGCGACTTCCAGACATCGAATCTGTTGTGCTCTTTAGATGGCGGGCTGCGCGCGGTTATCGATTGGGAACTAACGGGTGTGGGTGCAACCCTCAATGATGTGGGCTGGATCTGCACATTCAGCGATCCGGATGCTTGGTCCAAGGACCAAGGTGGGCGCCCAATGTTCTTGGATCCTCAGACGCTTTCAGACTATTACGTTGAAGCTTATGGTGAAGAGCTACCAGACATCCGCTGGTTTCGAGCATTAGCCGCATACAAATTTGCGATCATCACGGGTTTCAATCTGAGTTTGCATCGACGAGGAAAGCGACCTGACCCCAGTTGGGAACAGACCGCCCTCTCGATGAAACCGCTGATTGATCGCGCGCTCGAGTTGATAGGCTAGAACACCATAAGCGGCAGTTTCTCACGCGAATTCAAGGATTGAGCGTCCCGCAATCTTCCCTTCTTCTAGCGCTGTAGTTGCTTCGTTGATGTCTTCGATTTGATATCGCTCCGTTACGAGCGATTCGAGATCTAACTCTCCAGATTGGTGCCAATCGAGGAAGAGTGGGAAATCACGGTCGGGACAACAGGATCCGCCGATCGAACCGCGAAACTGTTTCTCGGTACCCAGAATTTCTCCTGCGTTTAGTTCAACGGTGGTTTGCGGTACGCCTACGAGAATAGCGGTACCGCCTTGGCGCGCACCAAATCGACCTGGCCGTACTGCCGGTACGATTTGCTCCATGGTTACCTTTAGTCCTACGCAGTCAAACGCGAAATCGACTCCCGTGATCGGGCGCCCACTAATCGCGAATCCTTCGTGTGACGTCATTTCGTGAATGGCTTCGACCGGATTGACCTCGGAAGCGTTGATGCCATGCGTAGCACCAAATCGTTTCGCGAACTCCAGTTTGTCTTCGTCTAAATCTACAGCGATAATGGGATTCGCGCCGCGGAATTTCGCACCGACGATCGCTGAGAGACCCACGCCACCAACGCCAAATACCGCAACCGAGTCACCCTGTTTGATATCAACAGTATTGATAGCTGCGCCAGCACCGGTCATGACAGCGCATCCAATGATCGATGTAACATCCTTCGCGATTCCCGGATCCGCTTTGACGACGAACTGTTGATCTGCGATCGTGTGGTCCGCCCAAGTGAAGACGTTTTGCGAGATTGCATCACCAAGCGAAGTTGAAAGGGTAGCCGCTGCGGGTCTAGCTTCAAACATTTGAGAGTTGCGAGGCACCCATGTGACTAGGACGGTATCGCCTTCCTCGACGTGAGTGACGTCGGATCCTGCTTTCAGGACGATACCCGTGGACTCGTGACCGAGAAGTGTCGGACCGCGTCGAGGGTTGTGCATTTGGTGCAATTGTGAATGACAGATTCCGGACGCATATTGCTTGACGACGACTTGCGTTGGGCCGGGATCTGGGATTGATATTTCTTCGACGTTTAGAGGCGCTTGTTCCTGTGGTAATACAACGACACGTGCTGATGTAGGCATGAACTTTCTCGAATGTACGTGACCCGGTTCGTGAATGCTATCGCAAACACTTACCTGAATTGACTAGGCGAATTCTTATCGCTACGTTCTTGCGTAGATATCCTCGAGCTCTCCGTCGCCAACGCGCTTGTTGACCCACTGTAAGGCGTGAGATCGCAGTGCTTTATCTTCAATCGCATGGCCATACGCAATCTGTTCCAGTATGTAACACAAGCCGTGGACTCGAATCTGTGCGAAATCCTCGCTTCCAGGTTCAATGTAGTAGTGAGCAATCGTCGCGGCAAGAGCGGCATCACCACCCCATGCCCAAATACCGGCGAAATCTACGAAGCCGTTGTTGGTTGCGCAGTCTGCCCAGTCGATCAAAGCTGCAACACTTGCGCTGTTATTCATGAGAATGTGCTCAACACCGAGGTCGTTGTGAGCTGTCACTTGGTGACTTGTACGCTCACGAAAGCGATAGGCAGCCAGCGCATGCCTAACTTGACGTTCGATATCGCTAGCCAAATCGGGTCTTGCATTTGAAACGATCTCGTCGAAGCCTTCAGTCCATAGTGTCAGCGGATCAGCAGGAATTCGGGGCGGCGTCAGGGAGCTTTGATGCAGTTGCGTGAGTGCCTCTCCCAGCGTTTTGCCTATCGTTGTGAGATCGCATGTATCGCTTTCGAACTGGATTAGCGGCGAACCAGGTAAATAGTGATATCCGGCGAAAGGCTTGTGGAAATCCTTAGGTTGGTCGACCCAGAATTCAATCCTCGGAGTTTTAAGCGGCAAGTTCAATTGATCCAAGATGCGCCGCTCGTGAACCAACGTATCGATGTCGCTATGCCGCTTCGGAAATCGGAACACCCAGCAGTCGTTAATCAGCCAGTTGTAAAAGTCCCATCCCGCCCCGAGGAAGGTGACTTCCGATACCGTTAGATTCGTGTTCTTCGAAACGATCGAGCCGACTTGATCCGCATTAAGTTCATACTCGGCGGACCACGGCGATTGAACCGTCATTGATGATGGCGCTTAGCGGAAATAGAGCGCAGTTTAATCATTTTTTCGGAACCTCGATAACGAGTTTTTTCGCTTTTTAGTCGAGCGTTCCTTGTGGATAATCGGATATTCAATGCAGAAGTCGACTAGGAACGAACACAGTGGAATTTAATCGCGTCACGTTGGATTTGAACGAAGGCGTTGCGACGCTAACCTTCAATGATCCAGAAGTATTGAATGCGATCGGACCCGCGATGCTGTCTGGAATCCACGATGCGTTGGCTTTCGTTCAATCACCGAACAGCCACGTGCGATGTCTTCTCATCACAGGGGCGGGAAGAGGATTCTGCTCAGGTGCGAACTTAGCCGGTGACGGTAGTACTAGCGAATCTAATGTAGGCTCGTCGCTTCGATCAGGCTATCACCCGCTATTGCTTTCTTTGCGAGATCTGGATATTCCGATCGTGACCGCCGTAAATGGTGCTGCTGCAGGGGTCGGAATGAGTTTCGCGTTGATCGGCGATATCGTTTGTGCATCAGAGAAAGCTTTCTTCTTGCAGGCGTTCGCCAATATAGGTTTGGTGCCAGATGGCGGTGCGACATTTATGCTGCCGCGTCTTATTGGCTGGTCTAGGGCGGTCGAGTTGTCATTGCTCGCGGAGCGTCTACCAGCTGAACAAGCGCTTGAATGGGGTCTGATTAATCGTGTTTACGACGACAATGAGGCTCTGATGGTAGGCGCAGAGGAGATCGCTCGAAAGCTAGCGGCGGGACCCAAGTCTTTAGGCATGATTCGAAAGATGTACTGGGATACTTGGCACAACGCGTACGAACAGCAACTGGACCTTGAAGCGCGTATGCAAGCAAGCGCTGGTGCGACCGCGGATTCCGCAGAAGGACGCGCCGCGTTCCTCGAAAAACGACAACCAAATTTCAAAGGCTTGTGAAGATTGATCTAAGCGATCGTGTCGCTCTAGTTTCGGGAGGCGGTCGAGGTATTGGGAAGGCAATTTCGACCACGCTTGCGTCTTACGGCGCCACGGTGGTGGTGAACTACCGAGTTGATGTTCGGGCGGCACAAGCGACCGTCAATGAAATCCGAGACGCAGGTAGTGACGCAGTTGCGATTCAAGCAGACGTCTCAAGCTTCGAGGAAGTTAGCGAGCTCGTCAAACAAGCTGAAGAGATGTATTCAGCAATTGGGATTTTGATAAACAACGCGGGTTTACCAAGTCGTGGTTTGTCAGTTGCGGATACTGATCCACGAGAGTTGCAGCGTGTCATGAATACGCAAGCGAATGGTGCTCACTACCTAAGCAAGTTGGTTATTCCTAAGATGAGGGAATTACATCGAGGCGACATCGTGATGATCTCAAGTGCCGCAACGAAAGACTTCTCGGCAAAAGGTGCACCCTACAGTATGTCGAAAGCAGCGCTCGAAGCTTTGGCTGCAACGCTATATAAGGAGGAACGTGAGAACGGAATTCGAGTCAATACCGTCGCACCAGGACTTGTGGAAACGGAGATGGGACGCCGATTCGTTCGCGCTAGTACTGGAATCGTGAATATGCGTGATCTCGATGGACGAATGCCGTTCGGCCACGTGTGTCAGCCTCAAGATATCGCTGACCTGATTGCGTTTTTGGTGTCTGATGCAAACGTTTACATCACGGGTGAAAAAATCTACTGCGACGGCGGCGGCGAGATCAGTACCTATTAACCTCTAGTATCGCCGCTCCTAAAAACCTGATGTGTTTTGACCCATGTTCAGGATTCTGTCGTTTTATTAGCTCATGATCGTTTAGAAGTGATCTGAGTGGACAGTGTAGGTTTGAAATGGACCTTTGCCTATTCTGACATTCATTGCTCTCGTGCCGGAGAACGGTGCGTCCAATGCACTTATTGGATCGGCGCCTTCGCACAGGGATCGGTTCAAAATTTCGATTCCGATCGAGCGGCCATTCAGAGATGTATCACCGTACCGATGGCTCTATCCTGCATGCTAAGCACGATGATCTTTCTCGACGAGTCGATACACCTTTGAGCGACTGTGTGGATCGGAGGGATCACCGTTTTCAGGAACGAGATAGTGCGAGCTAACGGGTCGCTCTGTACGTTCTGTTAATAGGCGTAAGGAATTCTCGAAATACTCGGTCGCAAAGTGAAAAATGAGATAGTCGACGCGCATGCGTTGATTTTCGGATGTGACGTCGATATAGTGCAACGGAGGTGGATATACAGAAACGATGTGCAGCGAGCTACCGGTAGCACGCTTGGACCAAATCTCTGATGACAAGGTGTTTGAGATAGAAACGCCGGGGCATTCACTTCCTAAACGAATGTGGAGCGCGTCACGGCACTGAATTCAGACAGGACCACGTGCGATGGCAAGCGAGCAACGTAGGCAACGTTTTCGGTTGCATCGAGTTATGCAAGGTTGTTCGCGACACGCCTCCGTCGCACGATTTAGAACGTCTGTTGGCGAAAACAGACACCGAAATCTATTGCCGACTATTTCTTGAGTCTCAAGATCCGCGAGAATTTCAGGAAATGAATCAAAACCGCGAGAGCATCCGCCGACCGATACGATAACAGACTTCGCATCGCGTCCGTTCGCCCACCGAAAGAAACGATGTCTGCCTGCAAGTTCCTCGGCCGCGTGCGGTGCGGTCCTCGAAAGACCCCTTGACTTCCGTTGCGTAGCCAAGAGACTAGATGGCTTGATTTACGTACACCGAACATAGAAGAGAACGAGGGTACGACGATGGTCCGATATGAACTAAAAACCCCGTTCAATACGGACTCGGCGCCGCCTCTCACGGACCCAAAACTAGAGGGACTGGAATGGACCATAAGTGTGCTACCAAACAGATCTAAGCGGTCTGCTGCCGATGCGATGCTGTCCTCGGTAACTTACACCGCTAGCCTCTACTTAGGCTGAACACTCTCGATTCGATTCTACGAAATATCAAGAAATCTTCTAGATTGAGATCTCCGCTTCAGACGATCAGCGTTGCGCATCTGCCAGGCCCAGACCCGCGTACGTCACTCTCATGAAGTCGAGGTACGACGTACTCTGCATCGGATTGCCAATTTGCCGGCCCCATTTCCTTTAATGCGTGGTTTAACTTCCCGTTCAACCCGAGTATTGAGTCGGCGAGAGACACGATTCGTCGGTTTGGCCATGCATAGGGAGCCGCTCTTCGTAAGTCCATTACGGATCGGCGCGGATCGTTGGTTTTTAGTACGTGCGCGATTAGCCCAACCGCGGTTGATCGGCTAACGCCGGCCATGCAATGAATCAATAGACCAGTGTGAGTATCCCAAGAGTGGAGGAACTCGATCAGCTCAGCGATGTGCTCAGATTGCGGCACAGTATGCCCTGGTCGCGATTCGACGATGTCATCCACTCTGCATCGATGATGACGATCTGAACTAATTTCAGGCGGCGTAGGGGGTTGTGCCTCGGCATTGATGACCGAGACAAGATCTCGTACGTCGAATTGCCTTACAAGCTTCGGCATAGAAGCGAGACCGGAAATGTAAATCGGCATCTATCCTCCGATTTCTGCTTAAATTATGGTGTTAAGTGGTGTAATAAACATAGTACAGGCTACGTTTTCAAAACTCACTCCGGTAGGTAATTACTGTCGAATCCTGCGTAAGCCGAGCAGTCAAACCAGAACGTACCGGATCGTGCGAAGGAGAATGGTAAAGGTAAAGATCGATTAGATTAGAGAGGTGCTACCAAGAGGAAAATCAGTTCGGACACAATTTGTTCGATGACCCGAGTTAGCTGGCGACTAGATAAGCGAAACCAGTGAAATGTGAATAAGAGCCAGTTGATGTTCTACAATCTCGTGGTCCATCCGGGCGTTTTTAAGCAAGAGCATCGCGGCCGCAAACTAACCCTCGAAGCGTTCATTGAGGTCCTAATCATTTAGACCATGTCACAGAACGCTTTAGCCACATTCCACCCTCAGCTGCGGGATTGGTTTCGCGACGCGTTCGAAGAGCCTACTGAGGTGCAGTCCGCGAGCTGGCCACGCATCCGGAAAGGCGAGCATTTATTAATCACTGCGCCGACAGGTAGTGGTAAAACGCTTACGGCGTTTCTAGCCGCGATCGACTCGTTCATAACAGGTGAATTACCGTTGGGTCGAACGTCGGTACTCTATGTATCGCCGCTAAAGGCACTTAATAACGACATTCAGCGTAACTTACAGGGACCGCTCGCGGCATTACGTGGTCGATTTGAGGACGCAGGCGCTGTATGGCCTGATATTCGCACAGCCGTCAGAAGCGGCGACACGCCTCAAAACGAGAGACAACGAATGCTGCGCAAACGCCCGGAAATTCTCATTACAACGCCTGAGAGTCTCGCTCTTCTACTCACGTCCGCACGTTCGACGCAGATGCTGGCAACCGTCCAAACTGTGATTTTGGATGAGATTCACGCCGTTCTAGACAGTCGACGCGGCGCACATCTGATGGTGTCGCTGGAACGTCTTGTTGAAGTCGCGGGCGAAGTTCAGCGGATTGCTCTGTCGGCAACCATCAATCCACTGGAGGATGTCGCGCGTTATGTAGGTGGTATCGATTTGGATAGGCGTCCACGGCAAGTCGGTATCGTGCAGACAGCAATTAAGAAGAAGATCGACTTGCAGGTTCGTTTTCCGCCTTCAGTACGCGACCTTGCAGAGACTGGCGAATCGGTTTGGCCGGCGATGATCGAGGAACTTAGTCAGCATTTGCAAAACAACGAATCGACTCTGATTTTCTCAGAGTCCCGTCGTCAGTGCGAACGGACGACGTATTTACTAAATGAACAATCGGAAGAGACGGTTGCGTACGCACACCATGGGTCGCTATCCCGCGAGATTCGTGCCGAAGTCGAATCACGTTTAAAGAAAGGGGAACTAAAAGGCATCGTCGCGACGAGCTCGTTGGAGCTCGGGATCGATATCGGTGAGTTAGATGAGGTGCTTCTCCTAAGGGCTCCTGATTCCGTTGCGGCGGCGATGCAACGGATTGGTCGTGCCGGTCACAATGTCGGTGATGTCAGTCGAGCCACGTTCTATCCGATGTTTGCACGTGATTTCCTTGATGTCGCCGTGATCGCGAAAGCCGTCGAGGAATCCGATATCGAGCCGGTAGCGATCCTCGAAGAACCGTTGGATTTGCTCGCGCAGACGCTCGTGTCGATGGTGGCGTCGGATGAATGGCAAGTTGACGACATCTTCGATGTCGTAACGCGCGCGGCACCTTATCGAACCCTCTCACGTCGGTTATTTGATCTTGTTGTAGAGATGCTCACTGGGAAGTACGAGCGCACACGACTTCGAGATCTTCGACCTCGTGTCGCGTTGGACGAGGAGACCCAGACGTTGTCGATCCGCAAAGGTGCGTTAATGGCGCTCTACGCTAACGGCGGGACGATTCCAGATCGCGGTTACTACAAGATGAAGCACGCTGACACGAACGTCGTGATCGGCGAACTGGACGAAGAATTCGTTTGGGAATCATCGAAAGGTGAGCAGTTCGCATTCGGCACACAGCAATGGGTCGTTACTGACATCACGCACAACGATGTATATGTGCGTGCATCGAGCTCAAATGAAGCGCTCCCGCCGTTCTACAAGTCCGAGTTCATCAATCGAAGTTTCTATTTTTCGAAGCAGGTTGCTGAGTTTTTAGAGCAAGCGAATCGCGCGCTTGAACGAAATCAAGAGAACCTGATCGTTTCAGACCTACGTAACAGAGGATTCGATGAGTACGCAGCAGAAGAGCTCGTTCGTTACTTGTCCGAGCAACGTGAAGCGACGGGTTGTGATCTACCGCATTCGAAGCATTTGGTTGCTGAGGTCATTGAAGCAGGACCGGGCGGATACACATCGAGTGGTCACGCCCATCAATTGATCCTTCATACGGGCTGGGGTGGGAAAGTAAATCGACCGATAGCGTTGTGCCTCGAAGCTGCTTGGGAGGAGCAGTTTGCCACCGTACCTGATATCGTCGTAGATAACCAGGTCATCGCAATTCAAATGAAGCAAGACGTCAGCGTTGCTGAGATCATCAACATGCTGTCTCCTGACGATCTGTTGCCAAAAATTCGCCGATCATTGGAGAAATCCGGATTCTTTGGTGCGCGTTTTCGGGAATGCGCAGGTCGTGCGTTACTGCTATCGAAGCAACGTTTCGATCGTCGAATGCCCCTATGGCTAACGAGAATGCAAGCGAAAGACTTGCTGAATTCGATATCAGGCTACGACGATTTTCCGATTCTGCTTGAGACTTGGCGATCGTGTTTCCGGGATGAATTCGATATCGACGCGACCCGCCAAGTCTTAGGCGAGTTGGAATCTGGCAAGATTACGATTAGCGAATGCAAGAGCGAGATTCCCAGTCCATTTGCGGCAACGCTCGCTCACGATCAACTTAATCGCTATGTCTACGCTGATGATCAACCTGTAGGTGGTGGACGGGCATCTTCACTTAGCGACGAACTGATCGCGCATGCATTACGTGATGCAGCGTTGCGTCCTGCTATTTCGCAATCGGTCATTGAACGCTTCGAAGCGAAACTACAAAGACGGGAGCCCGGTTACGCGCCGACGAGTGAGAGCGAACTAATCGAGTGGGTGAAAGAGCGCGTTTGGATTCGAGAATCGGAGTGGTTCGATGACACCGTTGTTCCCGATGCCATCGAAGCGGTCACCAAAGGTGATTCAATCTGGTATGCGCATACGAGCAGCATTAGGTTAGTCGAGTCAGATGAGATCACTGCGATCACCAACGCGATGCAGTTTTATGGACCGCATTCGCACGCGGAGTGGCTGAATCTTCTTCCACTACCGGCAGAAAACATCTCGATTGCGCTTGAGGATTTGATCTCGACAGGTTCGTTGGTCCCAGATGTCAGTGTTGAAGATAGTGCGGAACTATGCATCTGCGACGAGCGAAACCTATCGACCTTACTGAGATTTCAACGCGTCTTTAGCCGACCCACCGTCAACGCGCAGTCCGCTCGACTGTTACCGAATTTCCTTGCGACATGGCATCAATTTGGTCGTGAACGCACCGAGAACACGATGCTTGACGTTTTGGAACGGCTACAAGGGTTTGTTGCGCCAGTACGAGTGTGGCTTGATGGTCTTTGGCGTCCCCGAGTCGGGGCTAATGACCTAAGCCAGCTGTCCACGATCTGCGAACGTTTCGGGGTGAACTGGCGAGGTCGAGGCAAACAACGGATTGCATTAGGGATCGAAGCCGATTTTGATGACCGTTCGAGTCCAAAGGGGGATGAAACGATCATCGAGGATTCGTTTCGCGATCCATTAGGTAGTTACACCTACTTACAGTTGCACCAAGCGTCGAAGCTGAACATAGAGGACTTCAACGAGAAATTCTGGACCGCGGTGTGGGACGGCACGATAACAAGTGACGCGATCACTGCACTCGCTCATGCGGATGAGACCGGTTATAGCGTACAAGGGGCGATGGTTGCTCAGATTCAACGTTCTCGTGTCAGATTACGAAGTCGTATGCGATCGGAACGTCCTATGGGGATGTGGCGCCGAGTGGTAGTTCCAACTAAGTCAGATGATGAGCTTGAACGACTCGAAGACGCAAAGGAACGTGTTCGGACATTGATCGGAAGGTACGGTCTCTTGTGTAGAGAGCTCTGTAATCGCGAAGGTGGTCAGTATCGATGGTCACAACTGTTCCGCGGTGTGCGCATGATGGAACTGTCTGGTGAACTGGTGTCGGGGTTATTTTTCGAGGAGTTGAGCGGACCTCAATTTTTGCAACCCACCGCCTTAGATACATTTCTCAATCATGCTGATAGTCCAATCGCCTTTTGGGTCAACTCTTACGATCCAGTCGCACCATGCGGTCTCGGACTTAAATGGGAGGACCTACCTACTCGCAATGTAGGAAATATGCTCGCTTTCAGTGAAGGCGAGTTGGTCGTCACGAGTCGAAGCTACGGCAAACAGCTTGAATTCCTTGTACCTGAAGACGATGAGCGACTCGACGAGATATGTCGTTCAATGCACCTAGCTATCACTAACCGAGCCCGTATGACGATAAGCACTATAAATAGCTCTCGAGCGCTTGAAAGCCCGTATCTGCAGGTGCTAGGTCGTCACATGCAAATCCAACGTGGTGTACAAGACGTATACATAGACGCGATGATCAGATGATCTCAAGTGTTTCACAGTACGACTGATTGAATGATCGGTTTTAGTGCTTCCTGAGCAAATTTAGAGTGTTCCACCTTTGGTCACATTTAACAATAGAACGAACATACCCATGGCTATTCCGGTTAGAGTTGCTAGGAGGCGTACGCCAGCTTGTGCCGTCGCATAGACCCATCGAGGCTTCCCTTCGTCAGTCTCTGCGCTCAAACTTCTTGCGAGCAAGCGTAGTCCGATTGAGTTAACGCTTAACCAGACCACAAATCCAACGAACAGTGCAATAAAAACATCGATTCTGTCGATATCTTGAGCGAACTCAGCGAGATTCATCTGAGTAGTCGTAGCCGATGGACCTTTCGGTCAGACGTGAACTAACGTTGTAGCTTGAATGGCCGATACCAGGGTAACATCCAGATCGTGGTATTGGGATATTCAGGCAGTTCTTCAGGGAACGTCTTGTCGATGGTTTCGAGTGAATTACGAATGTTGGACATGACTTCCTTGCCATAACGTCGTTGCCATTGCGATTCGATGCTTGCCAGATGGGAGGCGTAAGCGTCTCGGGACAGACGGGTTTTCTGCGTCGGATAGACCATACGCGAGCCATCGCTAGCTTTACCAGGTTCAATCGCAACATACAAGTGACGCTCGTGTAGAGACTTACCGTTTCCCGTTATCGGCTGAAACTGTCTCGCGGATTTCAAACTCATACCTTCATCCGGTAAGTGCTGGAAAAACAAGGCCGTTAGTCCGAGTCTGCCGAGTCTTTCGGCCTCATAGTCGAGAACGAATTGTGTTAAGGTCTGGCTGAGCAAAGCAGGTAATGAGGATGCTTGATTTCGAGAATTCCCTTCGCGCACAACGACGGGCCACTCAGCGCCTCGACCCGGGATTTTCGGCGGTCCTTCTTCTGCTGGAATGAACGTTCCCCCTGTCAGTGATTCATCAGCGGGGCCGTAACCGGTGACGTAGTGTGGGAGTTCGAGTTCGAACCTGCGAACTACCGTCTCAAGGTTCGATTTCAACTTATCGAAGGCGTCGTGACGTTGCGACCAAAGCGATTCCACACGTTTTACACGCCGCATTCCTCGTAGCCGTATGACATCGCCTTCGTCAGTGAGTGAAATGGTGGCTGTTCGCTCACCGGGGACCTTCTGTAATTTCAGCCATCCGAGATCTACGCAATGACGTACCACAACGCGTGCAGACCTTTTCGCGAGGACGGCGCGTTGCTCGAATTCCCTTTGCGTGATACCTTGTTTTGGCACCACTCGGAGAACGTTGCATAGCACTTCGAGTCGCGGCATCCCGCGTCGTGATATGTTGCTTTCGTACTCTCGCGTGAACTCAGTGAGTGCGTGGGTCAGGAGCACAGAAAATGGGGTCTTTTTGTGTGTTGTTATTGGCGGCGGGGTTTCCATTAGCGACGTGGACGCGTACGCTAGGAACCTACCAAAGTTCTTTGCTTGGACCTCGTCGCAGCGGTAGCAGACGCTCGCTGGTCGTCCGTCCGACGGTTCACACGTCTTCGCACCCACGCGCTTCGCGATGAAGTCGACAATCAGTGCATCGACATGGTCGAACAACGACTGATTGAAACTAAACGCGAGCTCGAAGGACCGGACGCGGATGATGAGACGGCTGCGACGTCGCTTCTTAGCTGAATACGGATAGTACGCAAGCGTCTGGTTCAATGCGTCAATCCACTTAGGAGAGCTATGCGACACAGTAACGACCTAAGTGTGAGTTAGTAGCAGTTTGAGTGATCCCTGACGACACTCAAAGTACCGGGTTCGGGTCAGTGCTGTCGCTGCTAATCCGGTAATCCGAGTACTCTTTTCGCAATGATGTTGCGCTGGATCTCATTGCTGCCACTATAGATCGACGCTGCGCGATTCGCCAAGAAAGCGCGTGTGTCACCGATCTGGCGTTGCGTAAAGCCTTCGCCACTCCACCCTAAGCCGCTAAATCCTCGCATTTCGACGAACAGCGACGAGTTTTCCTGCTGGAGTTCCGTTCCATACATTTTGAAAATCGACGTCGCAGGTCCTGGCGTACTGCCGTCGGACGACTCTTCAACGGTGCGACGCTGGGTCAACTGATAAGAGGCGGCGTTGATGTTGTGTTGGATGATTCGATTGCGTAACGAATCGTCAGCGATGCGACCTTCTTCCTCGCCTACGAAGTTTTTTGCTTCCTGAACCAAGGACGGACCTTGGTCTCGTGACGCGCCACCGCCTACAAGCGACGCCATGCTTCCGCGTTCATGTTGCAGTAGACGTTTGCCTACGGTCCAACCTCTATTCAGTTCGCCGACTAGATCATCCTTTTGGGCGATCGCGTTGTCGAAAAAGGTCTGGCAGAATGGCGATTCTCCGGATATCAATCGGATAGGTTTGACGGTGATGCCTTCCTGCGCCATATCCATCAAGACGAAGCTGATTCCCTCATGCTTCGGAACATCTGGATCGGTTCGAACAAGCGCGAAAATCCAATCAGCCCATTGCGCACCTGACGTCCAAATTTTCGATCCGTTGACAAGGAAATGGTCACCTTTGTCTTCGGCACGCGTGCTCAATGACGCGAGATCGGAACCAGCACCGGGTTCGCTGTAGCCTTGACACCATGCGACTTCTGCGCGAACGATCCGAGGAATGTGACGTTGCTTCTGCTCGTCAGTGCCGTATTCAAGTAAGGTGGGTCCGATCAACGACGTTCCCATTCCGGCAAGTGGCGTACGTGCACCGAGACGCCTCATCTCCTGGATGAGGATCATGTATTCGTCGGTATCTAATCCACCACCACCGTATTCGGTTGGCCAGGTCGGTGCAGTCCATCCTTTCTCGATCATGCGATCCAGCCATAGCCGCGTGTCTTCGT
Source organism: Gammaproteobacteria bacterium (assembly GCA_026707905.1). GTDB lineage: Bacteria > Pseudomonadota > Gammaproteobacteria > Pseudomonadales > Azotimanducaceae > Bin55. The sequence goes on from JAPOVY010000140.1 coordinate 19,362, forward strand.
GAGTAAGTGGGATTTTTGAGCTGCCAGACGTGATTGGACCAGGTCCGCGTGCGCCGGATGGACAGTTTTCTTCTAACCACGCTCTCGTTTCGAGACGGAACTCTTCGGCGGTAGACATGATGTGTAAATCAGTGACTTAGAGAATGCGGAGTATGTTACTTTCTAAAAAACCCAATAATCTGTATCGGTATTCGGAACTAGTGCATACGAATGTGCGGTAGATTCAATGTAACGTCCGACCCCATGACTGAACTGTTCATGGATTTCGTTGGACAACCATTTCAAGGATCAACGAACTACAACGTGGCTCCACGTCAACAAGCGTGGATCATCCGTCAAGAGGATTTAGATGAGAATAGTCCCGCTCAGGCACAGTGGTGGTTAATTCCCAATTGGGTTAAAGAGGAGTCCTACAAATACAGCATGTTCAACGCGCGTAGTGAGAACGCTGCAAAGTCACCCGCGTTTCGTGGCCCGTTTCGATCACAACGGTGCGTGGTGCCAATTACTGGTTTCTACGAATGGGTGAATCGGAACGGTCAAAAACAACCGTATTTCGTCCACGCGCCATCGGAAAACGGCTTGTTGCTCGCTGGATTGTGGGATCGATGGTACAACCCTAATACGAATGAACCTCTCGACAGTTTCACGATTCTCACGACCGATGTCGTTCCAGATCTAAAGTTCCTTCACCATAGACAGCCTGTCATGTTGAGTAAGGACGACGCGAGAAATTGGCTCAATCGAGAGACATCGCTTTCGTTGTTACAAGAGCTGTGTCGATCGAATCTACCTTACGATATGCTCGCCACACCGGTGTCACCGTACGTCAATAACGTACGTAATCGCGGCGAAGAATGCGTTGAGATCATCGGAGACGCCGTCGCGCTTCCCGCGACCCAAACTTAACGCTTTTCCGCGCGATCTAACCACGCGATATCCGCGTCGCTGAGTTCAATTTCAAGCGAGCGAAGACTGCTTGACGTCTCCCACATGTACCGTGGTCCGATTAAAGGGAATGTTTTAAACGGTTGCGCTAGAACATAGGCGAGTGCGACGTTGATGAGTTCCACACCTTTTTGATCTGCGATATCCATCGCGCGGTCCCGACGGTCGAAATTCCCGTCGGAGAACCAGCAACGCTTCATTTCAGCATCACCTGGTTGATTCCAACTTTCGCGAAACTCAGAGCTTTCACCGGCTCGGATACTGTCATACCTAGGTGTAAAGAACCCTCGCGCCTGTGAGGACCATGGGAAGAGCGCGATGTCCGCCGCCGCTAGGAATGCTCGGAAATCGTCTGTATTGGCAGATACGCAACCTGGCCAGACTGGACTGAGCATTTTCGCCAAGCTGAACTGGTTGGACACAACAGAGAATCGCTGTTTTTTGTTTTCAGCAGCGTAGCGATTCGCTGCTTCGATTCGAGCCTGTTCCCAGTTGGATCCGCCGAAGACGTGGATAAGACCTTCGTCGTGAAGCTCATTGAGAGCGTCGACCCATTCACCGACGTCGACTTCCGTGTTGTCGCGGTGCAAGAAATAGATATCCAAGTGGTCTGTTTGAAGGCGGTCGAGTGTTTCGGTAAGTTGAGGTCGACAATATTCAGGCCGGTTGAGTGGCGTGTGTGCTCCTTTGCCGATGATCGCGACTTCCGAGCGGATTGACCGTGTTTTTAACCACTGTCCTAAGAGCGTTTCTATCCGTCCTCCGCCGTATATGTAGGCTGTATCAAACACGTTGCCGCCTTGCTCGATAAAGTGATCGAACATCGCCGCCGCGTGAGGTAGGTTGGGTTGGTTGTCGCAACCCATGACGACCCTAGAAAGGCTCTTCCCAACGCCGGGAATGGCATCGCGAGGCATTGTGGTGTTGGCGGTATTGAGTGGACGTCCATAAACGGGTTGCGCCAGCGTCTCTGGTTGCTCTTGGGGATAAGTGATGCTGAGTGCTGCGCGCCATTTGTCCAGCACGAGCGCGTTACCGATGGAATCCTCCCACGTCATCGCGGGTGACTCAACCAATCCCGACTGAAGACATCGATCCACTTCATCAACTTGATATACGTAGGCACTTTCGGATGTGCCGGTATATTCCTCGGCCTCCTGTCCACGAGAAAGCGTCACTCGCCATTCTGCGGGACACTGCCAAGGCCACGCGACGCGAATTGAACCTTCGCTGCCAAAAATCGCGACTGAGTTATCGAGCTGCTGACCGACACCGGTTGCAACATGTGCGCCGACACCGCCTTCGAATGTGAGCAATGCAGATGTGTAGAGGTCGACACCCGTACGCGCCAACATGCCAGTCGCTGCGAGGTCCGTGGGTTCAGATCCTGCGACCATGCGCGCCATTGAGACGGGATAACAACCAACATCCATGATGCCACCACCAGCGAGTTCTGCTGCGTACAAACGGCTAGCCTCAGAGAACGGCGCGTTGAACGCGAACGTTGCATGAATATGTCGCAGTTCGCCGATCGCTTCCTTGGTTAACAGATCTCTAATCTGTTGGGTTTGCGGGTGCATTCGATACATGAATGCTTCGAGTAGGAAACAATGGTTTTCCTGCGCGGCGTGCACCATCGCCATAACTTCCGCGTGATTCAAGCCCATCGGTTTCTCGCAGAGTACCGCCTTACCCGCGTCGAGCGCTTTGATCGTCCACTCAACGTGTTGGGGATGTGGCGTGGACACGTACACCGCATCCACGTTTGGGTCGGTTAGAAGGGCTTCGTACGTTCCGTGCGCAGTGATACTGTCGTACTCAGCGGCGAATTTGTCGGCTTTTTCCTGAGTTCGGCTGCCGACCGCCACAAGCTCTGCAGTGCTGGACGCAGTGATCGCATTCGCTAATGTATGTGCAATACGACCAGTTGCAAGGATTCCCCAACGAGTGGTCATGAAAAGGCTGCTATAGAGGTCTTTGACACGGACGATAGTATCCGCACACTTCGAGCGAGAATCGGTGACACCGTTGAGCGACGGTCTTGCGGTCGCGCTAGCTAAACTCGATGAAAATCAGAAATTAGCCGTTAGCTCAATCACCTGCGTTGATCTCCCAGGTCTTTTCGTCCGGAACCGCGAGCCCGCGCTTTGACTCATCGGCGGCGGTAAGCATCTTCTGAATGTACTCGAGATGTCCTAGATCGTGCCTTACTTTCTTAATAGCTTCCGCGAAAATCATGTCGTTGACAAAGAGGATCCGGAAAGCGCGACGAACGTCTCTAATCTGTTCTTCACTGTAACCGGCACGTTCCATCCCAACCCGATTTACAACACGCATGCGAGCAGCGGGCGTACCGTCGGCAATCGTGTAGGGCAATACGTCTTGAATAACTTTGGCGAATCCGGCGACCATCGCCACTTCACCGACCGTGCAGAACTGATGTACGGCACAAAGCCCGCCTAGGTTTGCGTAGTCACCAACTCGTACATGCCCCCCAACCGTCGCCAAATGGCTGAGGACCACATGGTCTCCGATGCTGCAATTGTGAGCTACATGAGCGTGTGCTAAGAATGCATTGTGATTTCCGACAACCGTTGTTGTACCTTCTTCGGTGCCGCTGTGGATCGAAACGAACTCGCGAAATACATTGTCGCTACCAATTTCACAATAGGTCACCGTACCTGGTACGTATTTCTGATCCTGAGACTGCACACCGATGGTGGCGAACGGGAAGATTGAGCAGTTTGAACCGATCGTGGTGTGACCGTCTACGACAACATGCGATACGAGCTTGGTGCCATCTTCGATCTTGACATTCGGGCCGATCGTACAGAACGGACCTATTTCACAGTTCTCGCCGATTTCTGCTTTCGAATCGACAACTGTTTGCTTATGAATCTTGACTGTCATAGCGAATCTTGGTTGATCTCGTTCTCATAGGGTTTCATATTCATATCTGGATATCGATTTGACACGCCTTGAAGCGTTTCTGGAGTCCAATAGGAGTGACCTGGTTCTGGAAATCCAAGCAACGTGCGTTCCTCCGGGGTCGCATCCGAAACCCACGTCTTAAATTCAGGTCGGATAGCTTGTGCTGACCAGCCGACGATCCCCAACCACTTCCATGCGGCTGGCGCGTACGTGACAAACATCCCGATACGTCCCCCTTCAGCAAGAAACGGCGTGCCGCGGTGGAAGGTCCTCATGCTATAGATGAGCATCCCACCCGCTGGAACCGTTACTTTTACCTCGTTTTCGTATATATCCGGACGCTCTTTACGGGTGTAATGCATCGGGTAGCGAATCTTGTCTGGGTAATGTGTCCACGAGCAGACAGCTGTCGGGGCGTGATCGATCGTGACTTCCGTGAAGTAGAGCAGATACGCTGTTTGCCAATACTCGGGTAAGTCGGGTGGATACGCTAATGTGTGGTTCCCGTAGTCGCAGTGCATGCCTTGATCAACGTCGCCAGCGTGACCTTTATGTTTGTAGGAAAGATGACTTTGTTCACAATACATCTCGGATCCACCTGCGAAATGCTTCGCAAAGGTGTGGAGTCCATCGTCTAACGTGATCTGGTTTAGCGTCGAACCGGGATAGGGAAACTGGAGTCGACTGGCGCGACGATACGGAAACGGTCTATCTCCTGGTTTCTCGTCAGATTCGCCGAGACAGTACTCGACACATCCAGGCAGACAGATCCGCAAGTCATCGTACGCCGATGCTAGAGTTTCTTTTGATAGAAAATCAGGCACGATTGCGAATCCGTGTTCTGAGTAATGCTCGTAATGTTCCTGCCGGATACCCATGATCAATGGTTCTTTAATAGGATCAAATTATCCCATTGAGTCTCTCCCTAGAGGCTCGTGCGTTTGACTAGACCAATGACGTGGTATATTCGACGCCTCTTCATGCCAAGTTCGCGGCAGGTCGTTTTGGGACCTATCGCTCACTAGAATGCACAGAACGCATCGCTCTTACGAATTTCGATTGACCTATCGTTCCATAGGCGCCGCATGTTTTGTGAGTGTTCTTTATTTTCAGGCGGTTGGTGCTACTTTCGATGTCACCGCGGAAGAGCTCATTGCACGAATGATCGACCAGTCTCGTGGATTGAGCTCTTACTCGGAGCTGAATATGACGGTCAATCGGCCGCAGTGGAAGAGAACGTCGTCTTTCAACGTATTAACGCGCGGTCGCGAGGACGCGTTGATTCGTTTCACTGCTCCCGCGAAAGACGCAGGTAATGCGACACTAAAAGTGGGTGACACGATGTGGACTTACTCACCGAAGATCAGACGCGCGGTGAGACTGCCAAAAAGCATGATGTCTCAGGAATGGGCTGGTTCAGATTTCTCATACAACGATTTAGCTCGATCTGACAAACTGCTTGCGTATTACCACCACGACATCGTAGATCAAACGGAAGAAGATGGACTCACCACATACACCATCGAGTCAATTCCAAAAGAGAACGCGCCCGTAGTATGGGGTAAGGAACGGATCGTTTTCCGGAGCGATAACGTGCTTCTTGAACAGACGTTTTTCGATCAAGCGATGCAACCCGTTAAGACGATGCGCGCATATGAAATTCAGGAGCTAGGTGGGCGAATGTTGGCAAGGCGAATGCGGATGAGTGATCTCGAAAAGCCAGATCGTTGGACTGAAGTCGAGTACGAGTCCATCGAGTTTGACATTGAGATCAACGACCGCAACTTCACGCAATTCGCCTTGCGCGGTGAGTGAAACAGATTCGATCCGTTTGAAAGGTCAATCACACAGAGCGTCGCACGGCGCTCTATTTTTACCTGTGGCGTGGCGCAATCTTTGGCGTAATCGTCGCCGAACGTTTCTGACTGTTGGTGCAATCGCGTTTGGGATGCTCATCGTGCAGGTCTTGATGTCGATCCAAAGTGGCAGTTATGGTCCGATGATCGCGTTAGCAACTCGAATGGGCAGTGGACACATCCAGATCCTGCACGAGTCGTTCCATGACGAACCGCGAATCGAGTACGCTATCACGAACATTAACGATCGATTGAATGAACTTGATCGTGCGAGAGAGCTTGAAGGCGTGACAGCTCGTGCCGAGGCGTTTGCGTTGGTGTCGAACGATCCGCATACGACCGCGGCTCTCGTCAACGGTGTCATTCCTGAACGTGAACTCGCGGTCTCGGACTGGCCGACAAAGGTGGTGAAAGGCAGTTATCTCACGGGCGAAAACCAGGCTTTAATCGGCGCAGTCCTAGCGCGGAATTTGCAGCTCGATGTTGGTGGTGAAATCGTCATTCTTGGCACGAATGCCGATGGTGGGATCGGGGCGGCGGTCGCGGAAATATGCGGGATTTTTGAGGGGACCACTGAACTAGAGAGAGCAGTGATTCAAATCGACCTTGGTACGTTTCAGGAAGCGTTCGACATGCCCGATCAGGCTCACCGGATTGTGGCGCTGGTGGACGATCCGATGAGCATGGACGACGGGCTAGCTGCACTGGAGCAAGTCCGTGTAGATGGTGAAGTTCTGATGGATTGGACTGAACTCATGCCCGAAATAAGCGAAGGCATTGAAATTGATATCGTGAGTAATGCAGTCCTTCAGTTTGTACTCATTCTGATTGTTGTCCTATCGATCATGAATACGTTCGTCATGACGCTCTTCGAGCGCACTCGCGAATACGGCGTGATGTTTGCAATCGGTACGAAGCGAATACTCGCGTATCGGATGACCTTGATTGAAGTTGTCCTGTTATGGATAGTGGGTGTAATCTGCGGCGGGTTGTTGACGTGTCTGCTGGTTGGTCCGCTGATGTATACAGGCATCGTAATTCCAGTATCGGAAGATGCAATTCAGAGTCAGTTTGCCTTCATGCCGACGGCAATCTATCCTGACTTTAGTTGGTGGGTCATTTTTACAGCGCCAGCTGCAATCGGAATCGGCGCGGTCATTTCAGTTTCGTTAGTCGCGTTTCGTCTCACGCGACTTGACATTACCGAAGCGCTGAGGAGCGAATAGATGTATTTAGTGCTACAGCTCGCGCTCCGAAACATCTGGCGGCAACGGCGTCGTAACGGGCTTGTTCTCTTTGCGATCGTCGTGTCCGTAGGTGGCGTGTTCGTCATGAACTCACTCGCTCGAGGTATGGAGCGGGACTTCCTCCGTTTCTCGATTGAAAACCTGCGTGGTCACATCAAAATCCTCGCACCCAATCAGTTGGATGAGCCTGGACTTCGGTACTCGATTCCGATAGATACGAATTTGTCTGTATTAACGAGACCGGAAATCGAGAGTTGGACGCCACGTTTACGTTCGCCTGCGGTCATCATGAGTGAGCGCGAAACGCGAGGTGTTGAGATCGTTGGCATCGACCCAACGCACGAATCCCACTCATTTATAGAAGACCTTGTTGTTGACGGGGAAGCGATCACGGATACGGAAGACCAACACTTGCTGATCGGTAGAAGCCTTGCGGACGAACTGAAAACCGGACTTGGTCGACGCCTTGTCGTTTTAATGACGGGTCCGGACGACAACGCGATCGAAACTGGCTTTAGAGTACTCGGTATCTTCGAGTCCACGACAAGCCGGTATGAAGACGCATATGCTCTTACTGGATTAAGCGCGCTTCAGACAATTACAGGCGTAGCTGGCTTCACGGATGTTTCTGTATACCTAGACGATCTTGATGCAACAAGCAATGTACAAACTACACTCAAGGGTCAGCTACCCAACCTGAACGTCGTTACGTGGGAGCAACTGGATCCGTTTACCAGTGAGATGCACCGCTACGTCGGGTTTATGGTTTACATCTTGATCGTTGTTTTCTTGGGAACGCTTGTATTCGGTCTGATAAACGCGCTGGTTACCGCCGTGTTGGTTCGAATTAAGGAATTTGGGATGCTGCGAGTGGTCGGTATGAAGAGCCGTTTGGTGGTCATGCAGGTCGTGATCGAATGCGTGATCATCATGCTATTGGCCTTAACCATTGGTCTCGCCGCGGGACTCCTTTTCGTTTGGTGGATAGGAGATGGTATCGACCTCAGCGCATTTGAAGCAGGAGTCGAAGCCTTTGGAATGGGCGCTCGTATGGTACCTCACCTGGTGGTTGACGATTTTGTAATACTCGGTGTGGCGAGCGTGGTACTTGGGCTCATCGCGAGCTATTTCCCAGCGCGCCGTGTCATCAAAGCGTCCATTCTTCAATCATTACGTGACGGTTAAGTGAGACTTTCATATGAGTGAATTAGCGGTACAGACGACGGACGTCACGCGTATCTATGGCAATGAATCTGTTCCCGTCTACGCGCTAAGAGGCGTTTCGCTCACCGTGGACGTAGGCGAATTTGTGAGTATCGTCGGACCGTCAGGTTCCGGTAAATCAACACTCTTGCATGTCATAGGAGGGCTTGAACGGCCCACGGAAGGCGAGATTATCGTTGGTAACACGGTTTTGGGATCTTGTACGGATAGTGAGTTGACGGACGTTCGACTCTACAAGATGGGTTTCGTTTTCCAGGCTTACAACCTGATCCCGGTATTGTCCGCCGTTGAGAATGTGGAGTTCATTCTTCAATTACAGGGCGTAGGTAAAAAGGAACGTCGTGAACATGCACAAGAAGCCCTCCGCGCGTTTGGTCTCGAGGATTTATTCGATAGACGCCCGAGCGAGATGTCGGGAGGTCAACAGCAGCGCGTCGCGATTGCGCGAGCTGTCGTTTCAAAGCCTGACGTTCTGCTTGCTGATGAACCAAGTGCAAATTTGGATTCAGAAACGACCAAAGAGTTTTGCGAATACCTACAACATGCGAACGAAGAACGCGGCGTGACGATACTCACGGCTACACATGACCCGCTAGTAATGGGTTTTACGAAACGTCAAATCAGACTGGTTGACGGACAGATTGCCGCATAACGTCGTCCAAAGCTCACTGTTTTTACAGTTGATTCGCTGGTCGATGATTCTTTTTGCGCTTTTCTCGACGAGCGTGACTACAGCTGACTTGACGGGACGATTAAAGACGTTCGCAAGTGTTACAGAGTTACCAGATTCCGACATTCTTAAACCGACGGTAAACGACGCGTTAACAGATTTCAGACTTGACCTACGTCTGATGTTCAAACACGCAGAAGGACCGGTACGGCTTGAGTTCGATCCGACATTGACCTGGACAGGTGGCGACGCGATTCAGGTGCTTCGCGCTTCCTCATTGCCGTTGGATCAACTACCCGGGAATGACAGCACACGTTATTTCGATTGGTCAGATGAGTTAATTAGCGATAACGAAAACCGCTTGGTCACTCGAATTGATCGCTTGTCAGTTGCGTATCGGCAACCAAGCTGGTCCGTTCAAGTTGGACGACAGGCTATTTCGTGGGGTAGTGGTTTGGTATTTCAGCCTCTAGATCTATTTAGTCCGTTTGCACCGACAACGATTGATCGCGAATTCAAACCTGGAGTTGACTCGGTGTTATTCGAGTCGCTCGTTGGTCGTTCGAGCGAACTGCAATTACTTTGGATTGGTCGTCAAGATGATTCGGCATATCCGGAACCTCATACAGTAGCGATGAAATGGCATACGAAACTAAGTGAATTCTCATTGGACTTAATTGTTGCTGAACACATTAGCGACGAGTTTGCAGCTCTCTCACTTTCGCTGCCAGTTGCAGGTTCCTTGTTGCGAATTGAGAGTTCAAGATTGTGTAGCGGAACGACGTGCACGATAAGCAGTCTTGCGAATGTTGACTACACGTTTTCGCTCGGCCCCACCTTGCTATACGTGTTTGGCGAGTTCTATCACAACGGTTTCGGGCTCGATCGGTCGACAGACGAAGTTCCGGATGCGTTGAATGAACGGCTTGCCCGGGGTGAGTTGTTTACGCTAATGAAAAATTACGGCAGTTTGGGATTGAACATTACGTGGCATCCGCTATGGAGCCAGTCATTTATCTTTCTAAACAACCTTGAAGACGGGAGCGGATTGATTCAAACAGCAGTGAACTACGAACCGGGTGATGCAACTCGAATGCAATTCGGTGTTTCCGCACCATTTGGTGACTCAAACACTGAATTTGGTCAGCGCGAACTTAGAGACGATTTCACATCGGGAGGCGGAGCAACGTGGTTTGTTTCATTTGCGTACTACTTTTGAGAATATAGAGAGAGCCGTTTAGTGATTTGCTTTCAGAACCGATCGCGTGGCGTACGAAAAGCCCTTAAATACAAGCGAATGAACTCGCTCATAAACTGTCGTCGTTGCGCGACAGCCTTGACTTTTGCTCTAAGTGTCACGGTGACGACGTTCACCGAAGGCAACACTATCGAAGTTGAAAATGCCGCTGTTTCGTCACGTTCGCTACTAGCGAGCGAAGCGGGGGTTGCAGTCTTGCGGAATGGTGGCAACGCGGTTGACGCAGCCGTGACAACAGCGTTCGCCTTGGCAGTCACGTACCCATCCGCTGGAAACTTAGGCGGTGGCGGATTCGCGGTCATTCGATTACCCGGAGGCGAAGTGTTCGCCAACGATCATCGAGAACGTGCGCCATTGAATGCCACACGAGACATGTTTTTAGATGAACGTGGGGAGTATGTTGCCGAACGCGCATTGCGGTCCCATCTTTCATCCGGTGTACCTGGTTCAGTCGCTGGTTTGCTGGCTATACATGAACGATTCGGTGTGCTCCCAAGGGAAGCCGTGATCGCTCCCGCGATTGAGTTTGCGCGCGAAGGTTTTGAGTTACCGGCGGACATTGCTCGCCAGTTCGAGTCTCGTCACGAGTGGTTTCAATACATTGATTCCACTCGGAAAGCGTTCTACAAGTCAGATGGCTCGTTCTACCGAGCGGGAGAGCTATTCAAGCAGCCCGATCTAGCAGCGACACTCTCTCGGATCAGCGAGCACGGGCGAGATGGGTTCTATACCGGTCAGACGGCAGAGCTCATCGTTGCCGAAATGTCGCGCGGTGCTGGATTAATATCGAAATCCGACCTTGAGGAATATCAACCTGTGTGGCGAGAGCCGATTCACGGTCGCTATCGAGGGTACGACGTTCACTCTATGCCGCCTCCGTCGTCAGGAGGTGTGCTGGTTGTTCAGTTGCTCAACATGCTTGAACCATTCGAACTAAGCGAATTGGGATTCCACACTGCGCCATCAATGCATCTGATGATCGAGGCGGAACGACGCTCATATGCCGACCGAGCAGTTCATCTAGGCGATCCTGATTTCTATCCCGTACCGCTCGAGACGTTGCTTTCGAAGCGGTATGCAAGGAGTCGCATTGAGGACATCGGTGCGACGGCGACGACGTCTGATGGCGTGGCAGCCGGCTCGGTTCCGAAGGAACCGTTTGAAACGACGCATTTTTCGGTCATCGACACCGATGGTATGGCAGTAGCGTTCACTACGACTATCAACGGCGGTTACGGAAGTGGAATCGTTGTCGAAGGTGCTGGGTTTTTACTTAACAACGAAATGGACGACTTCAGTGCGAAACCTGGCACGCCGAACATGTTCGGCTTGATCGGTGGTGAAGCGAACGCCATTGAACCTGGCAAACGCATGTTGAGTTCCATGTCGCCCACCATTGTTTCAAAAGGCGGCGAATTCATTCTGATCACCGGAAGTCCAGGGGGATCGACAATCATCACGACGACACTTCAGGTAATTCTTAACGTGATCGATCACGGTTTTGAATTGGAAGAAGCCGTGAATGCGCCACGCTTTCATCACCAATGGCAGCCTAACAGCGTGCGATTTGAAGCTGGGATCAAACAATCAGTGATAGACGAATTAGAGGCCATGGGTCATGTCAATCTGAATCAAATGTCTGAACGATTTGGTATCGGTGACGCCAACTCGATACTGAAACATCGAGATTCGATAACAGCTACAAGCGATGGGCGCAACGAAGGTGGTGCGGCAGGTTTCTAATTCCTTGTCTTTTTAACACACTTTCAGTATTCGATACTTCGGATAATTTGCACCGACACTATCGAAAATCGCGTCCGCGCTTAATGTCTGAAGTATTACAGCAATCATCAGACCACGATGCTCAACTGACCATCAACGAGGAACAGCAACGTGCCTTCGATGAATTGGGCATCGTCAAAGTTAAAGGTGCGTTCGATCTAAAGATTGCGACCGACGTCGAAGACGAACTCTGGCGCCGCTTTGAGAAGTGGGGAATCGAGCGTGGTGTACCTGAATCGTGGGAATCGTTAGACGAAGCCACGATCAGAAAAGTGATGAAAGCAACACGACGGGTTCGCGGTCTGGAGTCGATATATAACGCTCATTCCGACAAAATCGCACGTGCACTCGCTCGGGAAACGGAATTAGAAAAGCAGAAAGCACTACTTCTGCTCACGTTTTCGAGACAACACCACTATATTGCGGACGAAGTAGTTCCTAGTTCGATCTGGCATTCAGATACACCAAATATCCCTGGAAAAGGGCTATCGGGCGTCATTGTGTTAGGGTTTATTAACCACGTGCGTCCACGAGGCGGTGGCACGATGGTAATCACCGGTTCACATCGTCTATTTGAAACGTCCACGTCTGCTATCACATCAAAGATGGCAAAACGACGTTTAAAAAAATACCCCTATTTCCGCGCGTTGCTATCTAAGAAATCCGCTGATCGAGAAAGGTTTCTCAACGAACCAGGTTTCGTGAACGACATTGAATTACGTGTCGTTGAACTAACGGGCGAACCTGGCGATACGTATTTTGTGAACGGCAGCGTGCTTCATACCTTAACTAGAAACTATCAACCTGACCCACGCATGATGGTGAGGGGTTTCTATGGTGCTTCAAAGTTGTCTACACACTACAAAGCGTTATTCGCAGAGAGAGCAGCAAAACAACAGACCGCTACGGTTGCGTCTTAGTAGCAGAACCGAACCTGTATCGCGCAGGATTGATCGCACGTGAACTACACCGCAGGCTAGTTCCGCTATTTACTTTGCTGCAATGGTCGGAATCAGCGTCAACGTACTGACACGTAAGCAATAAGCAGACTCGCAAGCTACAGCCCAAGTTTGCATTCATGATTCTCGATCTATAACTCACGAATCACTAAGAAGCGTTGGGAAACTGCGTTGTACGAATTCCGGCAGGATCGGTTCAATCAATTGCCTCGTCTTGTTCCATACCGCCGCAATGAACAGTAACATGACACCCATGGTGAGCCCCGCTACCGCCATGTCTGCGATCGTAAACAACATTGCCAATACCCAAACCATGGCACCGATCAGCAGCGCACGGCGATTGATTACGAGCGCGAATAGAAGCAACAGAAAGAACAGTAAGAATCCGAAAACAATCTCCGTTGTTGGATTCCAAGCAAGTAATTGAGCCCACCAAAACAGCGGTTGGATCAAGAATGGCGCAGCAACAACGTGGGTCCAGAACGCGGTGTCAGTGGCAACCGACCGTCGTTTTGGGTCTCTAACATCCCACCAAATTGCGTACGCTTCGGCGAAGCAGCCGCAGATAAAAGTCGTAATTAAGAACGGAAATGTGCGGAGTATTTCAAGCAGACTCCGCGGTTCAAGGATCAAAGTCTCGTTGATCTCGGAACCGGGTATGTTCATGTCGGTCAACTCGACCTGGGTACCTACAACGGCTACTAGGATCGTTAAGAGAATTGCAGCTATTCCAAGCGCATGAGCGAACGGTACGCTCGCAAAGCGCCAAAAGCCGAACGAAAAGACTGCCGAAGATAGAAGTGCAATGACAAATGGGAGCACGATCGGTAATTGGAACACCGATTCATCTATGTCGGTAGGGAGCGACTCAATGCCTGGTAGCGGAGGTTTGATCACGAATCCCCTAATAAAAAACTCAATGCCTAGTACCAATCCTGAGATCGCTACAGCGGTCGCTATGACAATACCGGTAAGCCGCATCCTTTGACGACGAACGAAATACCAAGCCAGACCGAAAGCAGAACCGATAACGATGATTTGGTCTAGGTATTTGGCTTCGAGGAGCGTAGTCAAGGACACGAAGGTGATGATGCAAGCAATGCCTACGAAAATATCGTTGTAACCGCTGACGAGGCGCAGCTGTTCCTGCTCAAACGAGACTTGCTTTGCTACTTCAGTCAATGTGCTACTCCTTGTCTCCGGAAATATCTTGCTCCACACATGTACTTTCAGGAAGATTCTGAACAGTATTCTTCAGCGGTTCGAGCATTATTGACTGAATGCGAGCACGGTCGTTAATTCTCTATTCCACATCGCCCTTAGTCTGTAGTGCGTTGAAGTTGAAGTCTATAAGGCGTAGCTTCTTTCAGTACGCCTAGGATTGTCAACGACGTGTAAAGTGTGGGTGTGCCTTTTCTATTGAATCGACCACCATTTCGACTTGCACCCGCGTGCGACTACGGATTCCACGCCGATGCTGGATGGTGTGCGCGAGAGACTGTACCGGCGAACGTGCCGTCGGACTGAAGTCCTTTTTGATTGTTCAAACTACTCGTAAAGGATTAGCTTTCACCCTTACGCGTAACCAGCATCATCAACTTCGTTGAGCTATGCTCGAACCGCATCAATCTTGCCTTCGCGAACTAATCGATCCGCGGTCATGCCGCTAAATCCAGGTATTGGCACTCCCCTGTACCACGCATAGGCCGCCAAGGCTGAACCCGTCGGAGTCTCGACACGTAAGAGAATCTCAAGCATGCCCCGTAACAAACTCTGTATTTTCTTCGATCGAACACGGGTGGCTCGTGTCAGCACCTCCCTCTTCACACCTAGTGTGCTCGCTAATTCGTAACGATGTGTGCGTAGTTCATCGGCAATCAGAGCGGGGGAAAAGACACCTCCTTCGACAAGCTTGTCCAGTTCCATGGCAGAATTGCAGTAATTTTGACGTATTATGCGAAATATCTCGTGCGTTCATGAGTGAGGCCAGAATGTGGATGGTCTGGATTTATCTCCCAAGTGCAACTCGGTACGTGAACTAAAGTAATGATTAAAAATGTCTTGACGAAATAAAACAGGTGCACAGGACCGTTAGGCGTTACGTCGCCAACTCCAACGACGGTTTATAAAGATGCAAACCTGTTTTTGTTGCACTCCGTCTTCACCATGATTCGATCATCGTTGAGGCATCACACAGAGAAACTCAGGACTAGACGGGCTAAGTAAGCCCGATTTTGTGTTCTGCATCGAACATGTATAAAGCAGTCTCGAGAAAACGATATTTCGACCACGAGATGCTGCTAACGTCAATTTCTTGCAACTTCATTTCTCCGACGCGGCAACTAGCGCGTTTCGTCTATAAATTCAGGGTGTATATTTCTACAGAAAGTAGCACGTCTATCGTTTTCACGAGTAATTGGTTTGCTGTTTCCGATAGGCTGTTTTTGAATATTAAATCGACTTAATGAATATTGTTCGGATACGCTAAATAGCAAGATACTTTCAGATTTCTGTAAATATAGTTTTGGTTGGTTCACTCAAATATCATAAATCTTCTTCAATTTATCTCAAAATTGTGGTTGAGTATCGCTTTGAGTGAACTTCCAATGGTCCAGTGATATTAGACGTGAACACCAGAGTGCAAAGCGGTAATTTAGAGCGTGCTTACAGCATATGAATCTTATAGTTCGTAAAATTCGCGCGCCTCCCATTCCGTACGCTGTTCCGACTATCGGTGGCAGAAGCGTGGACTTAATAATCCAAAGGACATCGAATGAGTATTAACTCCTTCAATAGTCAGTCAAAACTCGTCGTAGGAGATCGCGAGTACGACTATTTTGATTTAAACGTTGCAGCAAAGAATGGCGCAGGTGATTTATCTAAAACGCCCGTTTCACTTAAAGTGTTGTTTGAGAATCTCCTTCGATATGAGGACGGAAACTCCGTTACGCAACGTGATATCGAGAATCTTGGCAACTGGTCTCCTCACGTCGCAGCAACGACTGATATTGCGTATCGACCAGCAAGAGTGCTAATGCAGGACTTCACCGGGGTTCCTGCGGTTGCGGATCTAGCAGCTATGAGAGGAGCAACCGTCGCAGCCGGCGCTGATCCCGAGTTAATCAACCCATTAACACCTGTCGATTTGGTGATCGATCACTCTGTAATGGTCGATCATTTCGGTTCGTCGACCGCTTTTGCCGCCAATGTTGCGGCCGAAATGGGGCGCAACGGTGAAAGATATCGGTTTCTGCGCTGGGGACAACAGGCATTTGATAACTTCCGTGTCGTACCTCCTGGAACGGGAATTTGCCATCAGGTCAACCTCGAATATTTAGCGCGCGTGGTTTGGACGCGAAAGGAAAACGGAACGACGATCGCGTATCCAGATACGCTTGTTGGTACCGATAGCCACACCACCATGGTCAATGGTTTAGGTGTGTTGGGTTGGGGCGTCGGTGGTATTGAAGCTGAAGCGGCAATGTTGGGCCAGCCTATTTCCATGCTTGTTCCTAAAGTGGTTGGCGTGAGGCTGACCGGCGAACTTGCGGATGGCGTTACTGCTACTGATCTTGTGTTACGGGTAGTCGAATTACTTCGAGCACACGGGGTAGTTGCTAAATTCGTTGAGTTCTTTGGACCTTCAGTTTATCACTTATCGCTTGCCGATCGAGCGACCATTGCGAATATGGCGCCAGAGTACGGT
>JAPOVY010000084.1 GCA_026707905.1 Gammaproteobacteria bacterium
GGTCTTTGAATTAACTCATCGCCTGTTTCATCGTCCTTTTCAGGAATTCTTGGCGGATTAAACGTTAGGTGGTATACCCTTCCGCTTGGTTGATGCACGCGTCTCCCGCTGATACGCTCAACAACGATATCATCGGAAACGACCAATTCAACGACCGCGTCGACTGCTACGCCGATTTCAGTCATTCCTTTAGCTTGCGGTAACGTTCGCGGAAATCCGTCGAACAGTGCGCCTCTGATACAGTCTGACTCCTGAAGGCGCTCTGCAACCAAGCCCAATATGATGTCGTCGGACACCAAATCGCCAGCATCCATGACTTTCTTCGCAGCAATCCCTAACTCCGTACCCGTCGAAACGGCCGACCTAAGCATGTCGCCCGTGGAGATTTGGGGAATACCGAACTCGTCAACAATGAACTGAGCTTGCGTGCCTTTGCCTGAGCCAGGGGGACCGAGCAAAATGACGTTCATCAAAGTACCGTTATTACAACCGAGAAAGCAAATTGGCGGCAATCAGGTCAGGTTGTGTTCAACACCAAGTTCCTGGGCGGTCTTCTTAAACCACTCGATGACTTCAGGGTGATAGGGAATCCCTCGCTCTCGACGGTCGATCTCTGCTTCGTATTCGGGATAACCCGGATAGACGACACGCGATTCGCCAGGTGCAGGTTTACAGTCAAGAATGGATCGTAGATAGTCGTCCATGTCCTTCTTGAATAACTCTAGATCAGTAAAGCGTGCAACATCAATCGCCATAAAGTAATGTGCGACGCCTTTCCGGCGATGCGGACCGCCACCGGTGCCCTGCAACATTCCGCATAGGATTTCGATCATAAAACTTAGACCAAATCCCTTGTGAGAACCAATTTCTCGTGTCCCACCTAACGGCAGCATCATGAAATCTTGAGGAACTTGCGTTTCGTCCATAACAGGACTTCCGTCGGCATCAGTCACCCACCCAGGAAGTACATGTCCACCGACGCGTCGCAGGAGCTCGATCTTGTTACCAGCAACTGAACTCATCGATGCATCGAATATGAACGGCACCTCATCACCAGCAGGCGCGCCAATACCCAATGGGTTCAAGCCCAGCATCCGTTCTGCTCCTTGCGTTGGCGCGACCAGTAAGCCTCCCGCGGTCATTGAAATACCGACCATCTCTTCGTCGAGACCAACGTGGGCATAGTAGGCGCAAGCGCCATAGTGACGTCCATTGAACGCTGTCGCTACTGCTACCCCCGTTTCCCGGGCTCGTTCACATGCCGCTAGCATCATTTCTCGACTTTGTGCGAGTCCTAGACCGCGGTCGCAATCGAAGTTCAGCGCCGCAACGTGATCTAAAGTTCGCGTCAGGTTCGGCTTCGGATTGATCTGACCAGCTCGAAATCCCGCCACATACGCTCGCATCATGTTAGAGACACCGTGCGAGTCAATGCCTCGTATATCCGCATACATTAATACGTCAGCCGCAGCCGCCGCCGCGGATGTGGACATCTCTTGTGATTCGAAAATACCCTCGACGACGTGGCGCATGTCTTCTTGTTTAACACGCACTGCGATATCGTCAGGAACTTTAAATCGATCGAGCATGACGGGTCTCAATGGAGGGAGCGCGCATTTTAGTTTCGTCATTTTCGACGTGTTCGGGGCTAATTCCCTGCAAGGATGTAAGCAGGAGACCTACCGTATCACGCTAGCTATCCAGATCTTCTTTTCCACTTAATCTCGTGGTACCCGAATCGTCTACCGTCTCTGAAACGTACAGTAAGTCGTCAATATCGAAATCGAAGTCGGTCGATTAGATCAAGCTTTAGCGTTCTCAACTGCCTAGATGCGGTCTAAACGTGACCTTCGTGTAGATGAAGCGTCCCCCAGGTAGGTCGTAGACAGATGCGTCATATCCATTGAGCGTCGCGCTTTGACTCTTAGGTGGGTCGCGGTCGAATAGATTGACGAAGCCCACAGTTACTCCCAAGTCGTGGTCCGTAACGCCGAAGGTGTATTTAGCTTGCAGATCGTGATAGATGGTCGAGCGAAGACGATTGCGCGACAGCGAATTGTTCTCGTAGTCGGGTTGCGAACATAGCCCTAAATTCGTGAGACTATCTGGGGAACCGTCGAGGAAGTCTGAACAACGTTCGGTCATTGCATGTATATATCGCGTCGTCCACGAAGTCTCCCACCGCTCGCGACCCCAAGTGAACGTAAATGATGATTTCCATTCAGGTTTCCCTCGATCTGCCTCCGTTATTCCAACCAAATCACGCATATCAATTACCGAGCTGCCGGAATCCCGTAGCAACTCTGTAAATTCATCAAGGCGGGTCAGCTGCCAATCGATCTGCCACTGACCGCCATTCTTCCAGTTGAATTCGAAGTCCCATCCGCTGGTTCTGATAGAACCGGTGTTAAAAATCGTATTCCGAAACTGCGAAATACCGCCTCGTTCGTTGCGTTGGATCAGTTCACACAGGGGCGTGACGTTTTTGCGATAACATCCATCTAGTACGGTCTGGGCATCGTAACCGGTAATTACGTCGTCGATGTCGTGGCGATAACGAACTAGCTCAATACTCATGCTGCCGCTTATCAGATCGGGTTGCCATATGGTTGCCAGCGTGACACCTTTCGACGTTTCAGGTTTTAGCGCTGGGTTTCCGCCCGTCATGACGCTTATTTGACTGCCGAGCTGTGCGTAGCTACCGTCTAAGGGTACGCCAGCCGCTACACAGTTTTGGATTACTTCAGGACCAATATTTGAAACGAAGAAATCTGAGCAAGGGTCTGTAATGACAGCGTCAAGACGAGTTCGTCCACCAAATAACTCGCCGATACTCGGTGCACGAAAACCTTCTGACCATGCGCCTCTGAACAAAAGCCCTTGCGTAAACTGCCAGCGAATCCCGATCTTGCTCGTCGTTCCACTATCGAAGGTGCTGTAATCAAAAAAGCGCGTCGCCGCAGATATTTCGATTAAATCCGCAGCAGGTAACTGTCCGATAACGGGTATTTCGATTTCGGCGTATAGCTCCGACACGTCAAATTCGCCCGCTGTTGGCTGCGCCGGTAATCCAGCCGTATCGCCTGCCGAGACAACAGGGTCTGGGTCGAACCGTCCTTCTTGGAAACGCCTCTCAACCCCTGTTGCGAATGCGACCGCTCCGATTGCGAAATCCGCGACATTACCGGTCAGGTTCAGCGAAATCGCTCTGAGCCTTTGCGAGCTACTATCGCGTTGAACGAAGCTAATCCAGTCTAACATCTCACTCGTAATACTGCCACCACCGGCTTGACCGCCAAGCAGATTGAGAGGTGTGCATCCAGTGATCGTTCCGCAGTCGTTTGGTGAACCTAGGGCGTGGAGCATGTTCCGTGCGTTATGAGCACCACGTTTCGTCTGATCCGCTGAATTTATCGACCACACTAGATTCGCGTCCCAATATAAGGCGTGCCGCCATCCCGCTATCGTTCCGCGAGCGCCTAAGGTCGTGTAACGTGTCTGAACGTCCTGTTGGAACACGCGAGGTCCACTTTCGAGTAACCGACGGGTTGCAAATGCGCCCGATCCTAGGTCGAAACCGAAGGGATTAAATGGGTTAGCCGCGCTAATGACAATATCGTCTAACACGCTTCCGGTTTCCGATAAATCACCCGCCCAAACCGGCTCCGGCGCGCCTTGGTTAGTCGATTTTCGTTCGTGCATCAGTAATCGTGCATGAAGGCGCAAAGTAGGTGAAATCTCGTGTTCAACGCGCCCGAAAAGTCCTTTTCGTTTCGAAGGCGTTAACACCAAGTTGAAAGGCGCGTAGTTGAACCGATCACGATTACTCCATGGGCGGTAGTCATCGTTTGCGCCACAAGGATCCTGTGCATCGTAAACAGGTAAGCCAACGACACCTTCATTCAAGGCGCAGTTTACGAACGAGCCAGTATTTGGATCAGTAAAGATCACCCGACCTTGCGGCGT
Source organism: Gammaproteobacteria bacterium (assembly GCA_026707905.1). GTDB lineage: Bacteria > Pseudomonadota > Gammaproteobacteria > Pseudomonadales > Azotimanducaceae > Bin55. The sequence goes on from JAPOVY010000084.1 coordinate 3,967, forward strand.
AAATGTGCTGCCATGGGTCACTCCTGTGTCCGGTTTCGGCCAGCGCGTTTGTTCATGGTCACTTGCACTAATACGATCTTGG
>JAPOVY010000105.1 GCA_026707905.1 Gammaproteobacteria bacterium
GATACGTTGTAAGAAATTCACCAATCTCAGAAATCGCATACTCAAGTTCATCTCGTGGTGGAAGGAAAACCACCCTAAAGTGGTCGGGGTCGGGGTAGTTAAACGCCGTTCCCTGCACAATCAGAATATGACGGTCGTGAAGAAGGTCGAAGACAAACTGCTCGTCGTCAAAAACGTTGAATTTCTTGACGTCAATCTTTGGGAATAAATAAAGCGCACCTTTCGGTTTTACGCAGCTTACGCCTTCAATGGCGGTGAGACCTTCCCATGCACGATTCCGCTGCTCGTAGAGATCGCCATCAGGTTGTGTCAACGCGTGAATGGATTGATAGCCGCTCAACGCGGATTCGATCCCATGCTGGGAAGGAACATTCGCGCAGAGCCGCATCGCAGCTAGAACATTAAGTCCTTCAATGTAATCGCGGGCGAGGTGTTTCGGTCCTGATACGATCATCCAGCCGGATCTAAATCCAGCCGCACGGTACGTCTTTGAGAGACCGTCAAAGGTGAGAACAAGGACATCCTCGTCGATCGAACCACATGGGATGTACTTCGCATCGTCGTACGTAATTTTTGAGTAAATCTCGTCGGCTAACACGATCAACCCATGTTGGCGTGCCCAATCCATCATGTCTTCAAGAAGCGTGCGGGTATATACCGCACCGGTTGGATTGTTCGGATTGATTACCACTATGGCGACGGTTCGATTGGTCGTCTTGTTGCGAATGTCTACCATATCTGGCTGCCATTCGGCGTCTTCGTCGCACCGGTAATGAACCGGTACACCACCGGCCAGCCTTACTGCAGCTGACCAGAGCGGATAGTCCGGTGTTGGGATTAACACTTCATCGCCAGTATTGAGCAAACCTTGCATCGACATAACGATGAGCTCGCTGACTCCATTTCCTAAGTAAACATCTTCAATGCCGACGTCTGGAATACCTATCCGAGCCGCTTCTCTTTCAATCGCCGCACGCGCCGAATCGATGCCCTTCGCATCTGCGTAGCCTTGCGACGCACCTAAGTTCTGCGCCACTGCACGAGCGACGCCTTCCGGTGTTAAGAAACCAAATGGCGCGGGATTACCTATATTAAGTTTGAGAATGGTTGTGCCGGCGTCTTCGATACGCTTCGCTTCATCCATGACAGGACCGCGAATGTCGTAGCAAACATCGGCTAACTTCGTAGATTTACTGTAATGGCGTACAGGATCTTTTGATAGGACCAGTTCGGGTCGTGGGTTTGGTTTCACTGCCTGTCAACCATTGCGTCCCTTCGTAAAATTCGACTACTTCGCGCCCGGAAAATTCTATCAATGCAAGATACCAAGAAGCCGAAAGTAAACAAAACAGAAGACGAGTGGCGCGCAGAGTTATCAGACTACGAGTATCAAATCACGCGTCAAGCGGCGACCGAACCACCGTTTACAGGAGAATACACGAACACCAAGACGCAAGGCACTTACGTTTGTCGTTGCTGCGGTGAACCACTGTTTTCATCTGATACGAAATATGACTCAGGATCTGGGTGGCCTAGTTTCTACGAGCCCGTGGACTACGAAAATGTTGAAACCAAGATAGACCGAAGTCACTTCATGATTCGTACTGAAGCGATGTGTTCCAACTGTGACGCGCATCTTGGACATGTGTTCCCGGACGGACCGATGCCTACAGGTCAACGGTGGTGTATTAACTCTGCATCATTGAAGTTGAAAGAAACACCAACCAAGTCCCGAGCCGACTAGCCTTGCTATTTCCGAAAGGTGTTTTCGCACGAGCGAAGCAGAACCACGACCCTATAGTCTGGTTTAGTGATGCGACTACTTCGCGAATTTAGTTCAGTTCCTGAGAGTATTCCTCGATAAATCGACTCGCTTCGCTTCTAGGGAACGTAGTCGAAACTTGACCGACGTTCAAAAGCAATTGCGAAGTAACGATTGATTTGAGGGTTTCGTCGCCTAATTACGAGTTTTGCTGGCTATTAATCCGAGCGTTTCGCCACGGTCCTGATCGTTTAAGTACATTTCCACATCACTCTTGTATTATCAAATAGTTAAACTATTTGATAGTTAATTATCAAATAGTTTAACTATTTGTCGGTGAAATGCCATTCAGTTACAAGCGACGATTGGAAATCGACCTACCGCAACGTCAGTCAGCGTTTCTATGGGGACCTCGCCAATCGGGCAAAACAAGCTACTTGAAATCAAATTTCGGAGATTCCGTCTACTTTGACTTGTTGAATTTCGCAGAGGTCGACCGGTTCACTTTACGACCAACGGCACTCGGTGACACGCTGGCAGAACTACCGGAAGGGAAACTGAGATACCCCATCATCATTGACGAGATTCAGAATGTGCCGCGTCTGTTGAACGAAGTGCATCGATTAATCGAAACAAGAGGATTGTCTTTCATTCTCTGTGGTTCAAGTGCGCGGAAGCTCAAACGACCTGGTGTGAATCTTCTAGGTGGGAGAGCGTGGAGATTCAACATGTTTCCTCTTTCGAAGACGGAAATTCCTGATTTTGACCTACTACGTGCAATCAACCATGGTCTTCTGCCACGCCACTATATTGAACGCGATCCTTGGAACCTCGATAGCTATCTGAACGACTATTTGGAGACTGAAATCTACAACGAAGCGTACGTGAGAGACGTCGTCGCGTTTACTCGGTTCTTCAAAGCGTTATCGTACTGCCATGGTGAACTATTGAATTTCAATGGTATTGCCCAAGATTGTGGTGTACATCACCATACCGCTCGGAGCTATTTTCAGATTTTGGTGGATACGCTGGTTGGCTATCTCATCTATCCCTTCACGAGAAGTACAGGGCGTCAAACGATTTTGCGTGCACCGAAGTTCTACCTGTTTGATGTAGGCGTTGCGGGGAGGATATGTGATCGAACCGTTTCATCGGCTGCGGGAAACGAGTTCGGTAGAGCGTTTGAGCACTACATTCTCATGGAGATATGGATGGCACGTAGTCTCTTGGAGAGGCGATTCCAAATCCAATATTGGCGCACAAAGTCAGGCTATGAGGTTGACTTTATCTTAGGTGACGGTGAAGTTGCGATCGAAGTGAAGTCGCGAGTGCGTCGACAGCGCGATTTGAGACCTATCAATGCTTTTATTAACGACTATAAACCAAAACGTGCTATTGTTGTTGTTGCGGAAAACGAGGCACGAAGAATCGGTAACGTCGAAGTCTTACCTTATGGTGAGTTTATCGCGGAGCTTCAAGCGGGAGATCTGATTTAGCTCAGATCGAACCTTGAATTCAAGACGACAGAGTGCACGTATACAGCGTTGAACTATTACTAGAACCCTAAGGCACAACCTTCTTTTCGGTGATCCGACGCAGCGCAATAGCCGTCTTCCAATCGACAGATCATCTGTGCACCGCCAAACCGGTGTTCCTCCGCTTCAATTGAAACACTGTGACCGCGATCGTGAATTTCCCTTGCTACTGAAGGATCCACACCTCGTTCTAAAACTACATCAAAATCTTGTGTGACGTGCCATCTCGGGGCATCGGATGCCGTTTGTGGATTTTGATGGTGGTCATACATGCGACTCACCATTTGCACGTGACCTTGATGCTGCATGTGTCCGCCCATAACGCCAAAAGCAGCGAGAGGCGCGTTATTCAGGTCTGTCACGAACCCTGGAATGATGGTATGGAACGGACGTTTTCTGCTGCCGACCTGATTGGGGTGGTTTTCAGTGAGTACGAATCCAGCTCCTCGGTTCTGCATCGCGATCCCCGTTCCGTCGATAACGATGCCAGAGCCGAAGCCCATGTAATTCGATTGAATATACGAAACCATGATTCCAGACTCGTCGGCAGCGGCGAGGTACACCGTATCGTTGCTGACGGGTAGAGCCAAGGGAGGCAAATCCGCCGCTTTCGTTCGAATCGTTTTCGCTGCCCGTCTTAGTGATCCTTCATCCAATAAATCGTTTATCGCAACGAATTGGTCCATCGCATCTAAATCGGCGATGTGATCGAACGCGGCGCGGATCGCGATCTTCATTGCTTCAATCTGAAGATGCATCCAATCTGCTGAATCAGGTTGCTTAGAGGCAACATCCGTGTGCCTCAAGATGCCGAGTGCGATGAGTGCAGCCAATCCCTGGCCACTCGGTGGCAGCTCGTGTAGGCGTACTTCGTGATAGTCGACCGAAAGCGGCGCTTGCCAAATCCCACAATGTTCGTCCAAGTCTTTTAAGGTAATGCAACCGCCTTCTGCTATGGACTGTTCAACGATCGTTTGTGCTAGTGCCCCTCGATAAAAAGACTCACCTTTCGTATCGGCAATGTCTCGAAGCGTCTCAGCTAGCTCGGAACGAACGTACAGTTCTCCCGTGTTTGGTGCTCGCCCGCCGACACAAAAGTGTCGCTGGAATGGCGCAAATTCGCTGAAGACCTCAGCGCTTCTTTCCCACAGCGGCGCGGTCTTGTGACCGACATGGAATCCTTTATCCGCATATACAATCGCCGATTCGAACAGTGCGTCGAATGGTGCAACGCCGAATCGTTCGTGAAGATCAACCCAAGTCTGGACGGCGCCAGGTACCGTAACGGTTTCCCAACCTTGGGTCGGCATTTCCTCGTATCGCTCGAATCGCGAAGGACTCCATGCTGAAGGGGAACGACCCGATCCCGTGTAGCCGTGTAGTCGATCGCCATCGAAAACCTGTGCAACCGCGTCGCTGCCGATACCGTTGTTACATGGCTCGACGACGGTTAACGTAATCGCAGCAGCAAGGATCGCGTCGACGGCGTTGCCGCCCTTCTGGAGCATGCGAATCCCTGCTTGAGAAGCAAGCGGTTGCGAAGTCGCCACCACATTACGTGCAATGACAGGCGCTCGCTTCGAGGCGTATGGGAAGTCCCAACTAAATGGCGTGGCCACTGCTTTACGTTACCAAACCGTAATGCGAGCGTTCAAACTCACCAACGTGAGTTTGATTTCTTGTCGTCTACAGCGATGCCTTCAGGAGATTGTTCGTGCTCTGATCCGGCTGTCGGAATGCGTTCTACCGACCCTTCCAATTCGGCGGCCGCTTTTCAGAAAACGCACGCGGACCTTCAACAAAATCCTCGCTACGTGAGAGTGTACGCACACTTTCGTATGGAACTTGCATAGATCCTTCAAGTGAATCCATCGAAAGACTCTGGTAGACGACATCCTTGCTTGCGCGAATCGACAACGGTGCACATTCCAAGATCATGTCGACCCACCGGTGGGTCTCTGCCATCAGCTCATCATGCGGAACCACTGCGTTGACAAAACCAAGTTGCAGGCCTTCCTCTGGTGATACGTGCCGCCCTGTTAGGATCATGCCGAGTGCACGTTTGACGCCGATTTGGCGCGGCAAACGCTGCAACCCACCGGCAAGAGCGGCCAGACCCACTTTGGGTTCCGGCAAAGCGAACACCGCACGATCGGACGCGATGATCAGATCGCAAGCTAATGCGATCTCGAATCCGCCTCCCATAGATACGCCATTGACTGCAGCCACTACAGGTTTAGTTAGATCGAATCGAGATGTCAGTCCACCGAATCCTCGCGGCGTCGCGACGCGTTCGCCTCCTTCCGCTTGATAACGAAGATCGTTACCTGCACTGAAGCCTCGTCCTTCACCTGTGATGATTGCGACCCACATGTCGTCATCAGCAGCGAAGGCATCGAATACCTCACCGAGTTCCGCATTGGCAGGTGGATGTAAAGCGTTGAGTCGCTCCGGTCGGTTAATCGTGACGGTGAAGATGTGGTCTTTTTGGTCGACCTTGCAGAATTCGGTCATAGGAATCCTTAGCGCGAGTTAATTAACGTGATGCGTCGTGATTTTATTGAGCGATACATGGACGATTCAGGTGTTCACTGCCTCTTGAGTCGCTTCAGGTACATCGATCGTAACAGCGTCAGCCGGAACTTGCGAAAATCGATCGATGACGGTGCATCCAGCCAGATCGCCCTCAACGTTACATGCTGTTCGGATCATGTCCAACGGTCGTTCAACGATAAGCAAGATTCCGATTGCTTCGAGCGGTAATCCGACTGCAATCAAGACCATTTGCATTCCCACCATCGAGCCGCTTGGAATCCCTGGCGCACCGATCGAAGCCGCCATCGCAGCAAAGAAGATGATGACGATCTGTATCGCGCCAAGTTCGATACCGAACAGATAAGCAATAAATACAGCCGCGATTCCTTCGAACAGTGCGCTACCGTCCATATTTGCGGTCGCACCAAACGGCACGACGAAACTGAACGTTGAGTTGCGAATTCCAAGATTCTCTGCAGCCTGGAGCGTAACCGGTACAGTTGCCGCACTTGATGCTGTCGTGAATGCAACGACAAGCGGTCGAGCCGCGTGCTTGAAAAAAGTCGCCGGATGCGTGTTCCCAAGGAAGTACGCGAATGACGGTAACACGATGATGGCGTGAATCAGCGTCACGACGATTACCAGTAGAGAAAAGCTCAGTAACTGAACAACCAGTGACATATCGGTCACGACTGAGAGCTGATAGACGATACCTAATACGCCAATAGGCACGGTCCAAATAATCCAACCGGTAATCTTGAAAAGGGCGTCAGTAATGGTCGCTATGCCGCGACGTACGCTTCCATCTTTTTCGGTGATAAGTAATAACGCAAGTCCAATGACGAGGGCGTTGACGACAATGGCGAGAATATTGGTTTGTGCGAGCGCTGATATGGGGTTTATCAAGGTACTCTTGACAACACCTGCCAGTATTCCAGCGACACCGGCCGAGGAATCACCCAGTAGATTGAGTTCGGTATCGGTCGTTGGTAACGTCGTTACGGCTTCTGTGTAGGTCCAAGGGTGGATTAGGAAAACGCTGATTAAGCCAAGGATGATTGCAATGCTGGTGGTCGAAAGGTAATACAGAATCGTCGTTCCACCGATGCGACCTAACTCGGCGGTATCGCCTAACCGTAGGATGCCAGAAACCAACGAAAAGAAAATTAGCGGTGCAACAATGGCACGAAGTGCTGAGAGAAAGATTGATTTCAGCAGCTCCGCCGTCTCGTTCAACCATGTAATGTCGCCAAATCCCATGGCGATCAACCAGCCAAGGATTGCAGCTGCGACGACTGCAGGGAATAGCAAGCGATTGTCCATAAATACTCCTTGGTTTAACGACGGGCTTGTATTTACGCGATGACCACCGGTGAGCGACGTGCAATCATATGGACTGTTCTCCAAAGAACTAGGAAAACTGTCTTTGTGTATAGTTATTTTCTCGGAATAGCTCTATTAACGTGAAGTTTTTCCGCACCATGAAGCACATGACTCAGACAGTGCTTGCCTTAGTCTTACTTGCGGTACTAGTGACCTCATGCGCACCTCGTGATAACCAGGTTATCACAGGATCTACGATGGGAACTTACTTCCGAGTAGAGACGATTTGCGACCGATCGTTGGAAGAGGTCGCGATAACGCAAGAACTCGAGCGATTGACGTTGATTTTTTCAACGTATCGAGACGATTCGGAAGTCTCTATCGTCAACGCCAATACAAGCGTTGAGTGGATACCGGTCTCGTCGGAATTTCTCAGTGTTACGTCGCATGCACGACGTATTTTTATTGCTAGCCAAGGTGCATTCGATCCAACTGTAGGAACATTCGTGGAGCGTTGGGGTTTTGGTACTACCACACCAACAGACTTTCCGAGCTCTCATGAGATCGATGAGATTCGTATGCAGACCGGGTTCGGTCATATCGAAATTCGCGAAGTTCCCGCCGCCATCAAGAAAAACCTTGTCGACGTACGCATTGATTACTCAGGCATAGCAAAAGGATTTGCGGTAGACGCTTTAGCTGATCGTACTTCCAGTTTAGGGTGCGAAGACTTCCTAATTGATATTGGTGGCGAAGTGCGTGTGAGCGGTTTAAACCTTTCTGGCTCTTCGTGGCGGGTAGGGATCGAAAACCCGATCGAACCTGATGAGGTATTGGGTTATCTTGAGCTAAGTAGTGGCGCTATTGCCACCTCTGGGACGTATCGAAATATCAAGACCGTCGCCGGTGAACAATTAAGTCACTTGATTAATCCAATTAAAGGTAGGCCGGTCGATCACGAGCTGGTATTGGTATCTGTATACGCAGAAGAAGCAACGACGGCAGACGCATGGGCGACCGCGCTCGCTGTGAGTGGACTCGAAGCCAGCATGGAGTTAATTGATCGCTGGCGATTGTCGGCGCTGCTCGTCGAACGTACATCACTTGGTGAACTAAAAATGTATCGTTTCGGTGACTTTGAGACTGCGTTCGAAGAGATTTGATGCGGTACGAACATCTACAATCGAATCGAAGTGGCCAAGAAGCTTGACTTGCGAATGAAACGCGCACTATTCCACCCACTCTCGGTATTGCTTAGCTGGCGCTACTTACTCACCAAAGATGTTGCGCTGATGTTCGTGACTAAAACATCGATGGCTGGACTTATCGTCTCAATCACAACACTCTTGGTAGTTCAGGGGATCGTAGCGGGTTTCCAACACGATCTTAGTGAGAACGTACTCGGTCTCGTACCACACATCACACTATCTAATCCGAATGGAGTGGATGCTGAATTAGGAGAGCGAGTTGCTGCAGCCGTTCCGTCCGTCGCAGCGGCGGCCATGGTTATGCAGGCAAGTGGACTCGTCAGTACAGCTGACGCTGTGCAGAGAGCACAGTTTATAGGCGTGGAACCCGAGAGTATCAGAGCGTTCGTGACGCGGGGAAGCCTTGATGAAGAAACCGATTGGAGCGTGCTGACTTCTGGCCAGTTTGCGATCCTGTTGGGAAGTGGCCTGGCACGCGAGATTAACACGACCGTGGGTGATACCGTATTAGTGACGCTTGCTGCAGAAGGAATCTCGCCTCTTGGCTATATGCCGCGCCAGAAACGATTCACCGTCGCAGGATTAGCTGAAACGCAAACTAGCTTGGATTCGATGATTGCGTACATTAACCGCGAAGATGCTCGTCGGCTTCTACAGATTCCTAGCACTGCGAATGCCGCGTTTTTCAGGTTGCAGAATCCACTGGACGTAAGGAGTGCTTTTTTTCCGATTTATGCAGCTGCGAATGAGCGCGACCTGTTCGCTTCAACTTGGCAGGATCTGTTCGGTGCTTTGTACAACTTTTTACACCGATTTAAGAACTTGCTCTTCCTGCTCCTATCGATGCTCGTCGCCGTAGCTACGTTCAATCTCGTTTCGAACATGGTCATGTTGGTCCATAGCCGAAGAGGAGATGTTGCGGTATTAAGGACATTGGGGGGTAGTACGACAACGGTGTTGATTTCATTCGTCGCAACCGCATGGGTAATCGCACTTGCAAGTCTGGTTGCCTGTATCGTGCTCGCTTGGTTGATCGGCTTAGTGTTACCTACTTTACATGAGCTTCTTTCTCAGTTAATCGGCGTTTCGCTACGCGACGGCTTTGCATTACATGAATTGAGTGTGCTTTTACAGTTCGGCGATGTCTTACGGGTAGTGGTATTGACTGTTCTGATGGTCACGATCGGTTCACTCTACCCAGCATGGCGTGCGACCCGCTTAGCACCCTCTGAGATTTTGCGAGATGAATGACGTTCTGGTCGGAAAGGGACTGACTAAAACCTTTGACGATGGTCGGCGAAACCTGCAAGTGTTGGAAGGAGTTGATCTTGCCATTGCGGCTGGAGAGAGAGTTTGTGTATTCGGACGTTCTGGCTCTGGCAAAAGCACATTACTACATATCTTGGCGGGGCTACTTGACACGGACGCAGGCGAGGTGTGGGTCGACGGCACAAATCTGACAGAAAGTGCGCCTAAAGAACGTGCGACCCTGCGAAATCGTGCGTTGGGGTTCGTATATCAGTTTCACCACCTATTGCCAGAGTTCACGGCGCTCGAAAACGTCGCGATGCCGTTGTTAATTCGAGGCGACTCAACTAAAGATGCGACGTTCAAAGCAACGCATCTATTGCACGAAATCGAGCTTGACGAGCGAATGGACCACCTGCCCAAGCAGCTTTCGGGTGGTGAACGACTGCGCGTCGCGGTGGCTCGTGCAGTTGTTGGTGACCCTAAAGTCGTGCTCGCGGATGAACCGACCGGCAGCCTTGATTCAGAAAGTGCAAGTCGCGTCATGGAACTCATCGAATCGATCGGCGAAAGACATGGTACGGCTTTTGTGATAGTGTCGCACGACGAAGGCAGCAGCGCGTTCGCCCACCGCACCGTCCGATTAAGTGAAGGACACCTAGTAACCGATGGTTGACGTATTTACCCGAACGGTCGGATTGCGCTACCTTTTCATCGGAGCTTCGGGATTTTCAAAACTCGTAAACGCGATTTCAATTGTCGGACTCGCGCTGGGCATCATGTTGATGATCGTAGTGGCCAGTGTTTTCAATGGACTCACGGACGAACGTCGTGATCGATTGCTACGCGCGGTGCCACACGCTTTTCTACCGACTGAACACTTCACTACAGCGCAGATTCAAGAAATCGAATCGATGCCACGTGTTACGAGCGTGCAGCGTGAGTTTCACGGTATGTCTTTCGTTCGTGGCGGAGACGGGGTCGCCATCACAGTTGACTTAATCGGAATCGACCTAGAAGCGGGTGCTGCGCAAAAGCTTCGATTCGTCGAAGGTGAGCTATCGACGGACGGCGCTATAAATCAAGTCGCACTTTCACGCGATCTCGCATCGCGGCTCGGTTTATCTGTCGATGATCGTCTCGATCTGACCTTTGTTGCACCAACGCCTAACGGTCTGAAAACGCAAACTGCTACGTATGTAATCGCCGCGCTGTTTCGTTTCATGACCGAAGTCGATGCAGGGTCAGCCTTCGTTGGTATCGACTCCATTGAGGGAACACCATTGGAGGTGACTGGTAAACTCGGCTGGAACGTATCTGTTACGGATCCGTTCCAGGTCGCTGAAGTGTTTACGAACGACTCGAGAATCGTGACTTGGATTGATAAGTACGGTGAGGCGTTTCGCGCCTATCAGCTGGAACGAAGCGCCATGTACATTCTCATGACCTTGGTCTTAATGCTTGCTTCATTCAACATCATCGCAGGGCAAGCGATGCTGATCAATGTAAAGCGATCTGATATTGCGATCCTTACGACGATCGGCGCTTCGAGACGTCAACTACTCGGAGCTTTCGCCCTTCAAGGCGGTCTCATTATTTTGACGGGAATCATGCTCGGGCTAGTGTTGGGATTCCTCATTGCAGACAACATCAATGTGATTTTCGATACATTCGACGAATTGCTAGGCGTGACCATTCTTGAGCAATCGACGTTTGAAGAGTTGCCGTCGCGCATTGCCCTATGGGACGTGATCGGCGCGGTCGCGATAGCTGTGGTTCTTGGCAGTATTGCTTTAGTACGACCGTTGAGACTAGCGTTGATCGAAAGTCCTGTGTATGCATTGAACCGAGCTACCTAGCTCGGCGCACTTATTGGCGCTTCGTAATACACGTGCTTTGTATGTAGTTAGAGTCATCGCCGAATCCAATTCCAGCGATGATAGTTTTGCGAATTCATCATGTCATACGTTCGTCTTGGATTAAGGTGATACCGACTATCAGGTAACGTTGTTCGTGTCTATGGACAATAGCCAAAAGTCGTCGGTCGATTCCATGGAAAAACTCAATTTGAGAGAGGGCTACTGGAAGTTCGGTCTGTTGGTCGGTTTACTTCTTCTTTCTGTGGTCGTCGGAAGGTTTGTGAGTCCAACATGGAATGTTGAACCGATTGAGTTAGATGTCCAACGAGACGCAAACAACCAGCTGTTTTACGTCTTTCGCGAAGCTCCTCGCTACGTCTCATTCACGCCGTACGAGCGAGCGACGCTACATCCGGATCGAGTTCGAGATCTAGCTGTAGATCCAGGCATCGACGAGGAATTCGTCATGCAGACCGACGAGAGTGGCACGACGTCGTACTGGCAATACGTCGTTTCACGTCATTGGGGATTCTGGTCGTTATTACCTGCACTTGTCGCGGTCTTGCTTTGCTGGGTTACGCGCGAGCCGATCACAGCGTTGCTTGGGGGTATCGTGTCTGGTGCCTTTATTCTCACCGAGTACGACATATTCGGCGCAGTCGTAATTGAACACCTTGGTACTACTGCCGCAGCAAGTGTACTGGTCTTGTATTTATGGTTGCTCGGTGGCTTGATGGGCGTCTGGTCAAGGACAGGTGCGGCGCAAGCGTTCGCGCAATACGTCACCGACCGTTTTGTGCGAGGACCGAGAACTGCGAAGCTGGTCGCGTGGGGTTTGGGCGTTATCTTCTTTCAAGGCGGTACCGTCAGCACGGTTCTCGTTGGCACGACGGTTAAACCGATTGCAGATCAAGAACGGATCAGTCACGAAGAGCTCGCATACATCGTGGATTCAACGGCGTCGCCGATCGCATCGCAACTTGCGTTTAACGCATGGCCAGGCTACGTTCAAGCGTTCATCTTCGTTGCTGGCGTTTCTTTCTTAGCGACGGAAGCCGATCGGATCACATTCTTCTTCTCAAGCGTCCCGTTCTGTTTTTACGCCATCTTTGCCGTCTTAGGTACGTTTCTTGTGAGTGTCGAGAAACCACTTTACCTCAATAAGGAGTTGAAAGCGGCGATTCATCGTGCACGTACGAGTAATGAGTTGGATTCACCAACTGCTCAAGTGCTTGCTTCGAAAGAACTTCAATCGAGTGATGTTCCAGAACACTACAAACCTAATCTTCTCGAATTCGTTCTACCTCTAGCGATTTTGATCGGAGTTGCAATCGGAACATTTATCGCCTTCGGTTCGCCTGAGGTGCACTGGGCATTCGGCGCCGCATTGTTGTTTGCGTCTGTTGTTGCGCTTGCGAAAGGTATGTCACTGCGGGAATTGATACAGGGTTACGAAACCGGTTTTAAAGGTGTTGTACTAGGGTCTGTGATACTGCTACTCGCGCTAACGATTGGTGCGGTTAGTCAGATCACAGGTGGTGGCGCATATTTAGTGGATCTTCTTGGTGATGCGCTTCCGTATTTCTTGTTGCCAGTGATCTTGCAGGTCATGACCATGACGATTGCGTTTTCGACTGGTTCAAGTTGGGGTACGTACGCGGTCGCTTTTCCGTTAGCGATGCCGCTTGCATGGGCAATTGCAGAAGGTACTGATCTCTCGCACCCCTATCTGTATATGACGTTGTGTTTTGCTGCCGTGATGGACGGCAGCGTTTACGGCGACCAATGTTCACCAATCTCAGATACAACAGTGCTTAGTTCCGTGTGCACGGGCTGCGATCTGATGGATCACGTCCGCACACAAATACCGCAAGCGACGATTGCTGCTGTCCTAGCCGGAATATTGTGGACGACCATCGCTTTCTTCACCGCGTGATGATTGTTCGATGATGAGCACTCAGTTGGCACCGCTCGGCGATCCGTTTTGCGGTGGTTAACTCGCTGTGAAGTAACTAGGTAATGACAATTAGGTTCAAGCAGATTTGAAGGAGCGGACATGGACGTATCGGTTTACGCTGGTACGGTAGGCTGGGGAGTCTGGCGTAGCGACGATCTAGGGGAATCGTGGCGATTTGCGTTTGAAGGACTGCCGGTTGAGATGCGAACTTGGGCGCTTTCGTCCCACCCTGACGAACCGGGTGTGGTTTGGGCGGGTACTGACATTGGCTTGCTGCGTCAGGATGAAGACGGGAAAGGGCAATTCATCCCGTCACCTGGTGATGGAAAGCAGATTTGGTCTGTGACCCAAAGCGTATCAGATCCCGATAAGGTTTTCATCGGAACGAATCCAGGCGCGATCTATCGATCGGATGATGCTGGCGGTAGCTGGGAGCAGTTACCCATACAGCTGGTGGACGAATGCCCGATCGGTAAGCCACGCATTACTCGTATTCGTTTCGACCCTATAGACGACGCGACGATTTGGGCGAGTGCGGAGATCGATGCCGTCCATCGCTCGCGAGACTACGGCAAAACGTGGGAACGATCTGAAGAGGGTTTTCGTTTTCCAGATATTCATGACATCGCAATTGCCGAAGTCGATGGGAAACGAAAGTTGCTAACTGCGACCGCATTAGGGCTTTACGAGTCCTTTGATGATGCGGCCACATGGGAATGGCGAAAACTTGATTCGCCTTGGCAGTACACTCGCGGCATCAAACCGAAGGCGGATTACGACGGAACCGTGTTCCTCTGCAACGGTGACGGCCCTCCCGGATCAACGGGTCGTCTCTTACGAAGTCGAGATTGGGGTTCTACTTGGGAGGACTGCAATTTACCGGGGAGCGTCAACTCGACCCCTTGGATGGTCGCGGATAACGCTGCAGATGCGAACTTGCTCTTCTGTTGCACGAATCTCGGACAGATCTATCGGTCGCGGAACGGAGGGGAAGAGTGGGAGAAACTTCGCCGTGAGTTCGGTGAGATAAGAACGATGCTTTGGCAGCCTTGTTGAGAGGCAAAGGATCGTTAAATCCTCGACGTTGGACCGCCAACAAGCTTCGTAACCCATAAAATCCCTTCACGATCCAAACATGAATCTCGATTCGCGCGGGGCACGGAACTTAACATGACCTCACAACTGCGACACCTATCGGCCGACGACAAAAAGTCGCTGTATCGCGACGGTTACATTGTCGTCAAGAATGCGGTATCAGACGAATTGGTGAATGCTGCGCTTGCCGCGCTGAAGCTCCCGAAACGTGGCCAGTACCTCGGTTCTGAATCGATTATGACCGATCTAGTCAACAAATCAGACGTTACACCGATTTTGCACGAGGTAATGGGTTATTTCGACCCGCCGAGCATTTGTCAGACGGGTATCTCGTACCCATCACAGGCATCGGGTCGTTTCACGAACATGGGGTACCGCGACGTTGACATGCCGTATTACGGTGCCGGGGTACACATGGACGGCAATATCACGATCGCTGCGCCTCAGGAGGTTCAAGAGGGTACGCCCGAAGAGATCTACCTTCGTCATTTCGCGTCCGGTCCCAAAGGTGATTTAGGTCGCTCGCCTGAAGTGATGGGTCACAACATGGTGCCTTTGTTTGAAGATCCTGATATGACGCTCGGCTTAGGCAGCTTCACGGCGTTTGTTTTCATTTGTCTCAATGATCAATCCGAAGAGGGCCGTGGACAGACGTGTCTACTTAAAGGTGCACATCACGACATGCAAAGGTTTTTCCGCTGGCAGTATGAGACGAACGGACATTTGGGACCGGAAGGACCAGGGTGGCCGCGTTTGAATCACGAGTGCCCGAATCGTTGTGGAATGAACTATCTGCCGCCGGAGATCTATGAGAAATACGCCGATGAGACTTCGGAGACGACCCCGGATGGTCGACGTTGGCCTCGGCCTACACAGATTCTGATGGATAAGGGTGATGCGTGTATCGCAATGTACCACATCCCTCACTCAGGCACGCGCAACGAGAGGGGTACGGAAACGCGAAAGAACATCATCTTTCGAATTCGAAACAAAAAGCGTCAACCGAACGTGGTGGTTAATGGTGTCACCGATCATCCCGATCGTGGCCAACAAGGGCAATGGTTGGAATTCGAAGAAGGCAATGACCCGTGGGAACGTTCCAAACAAGCCATGTGCAACATGTGGGATGAATGGGAAGGTATGGCTGACATCGTTGCTGAGATGGAACACAACGAACGGGCAGCGGCAGCGAGCTAGATTAACCGTTCGCAGTCAAACGGGCAGATTTTGGCTACAGACTGGAATAACGTCGCACGGGACCTCCTCGAATCAAAACGTGAGTCCAGAGCGGGTGTTGGACTTTCAAATAAAACTGATCTTTCGCCATTGCAGATCGCTGCGCTTTACGATCCCGAAACTGCGCACGCGATGTTGGCGTCTGGCATCGAATGCGACTTGCACAGTGCGTGTGCACTCGGTTTAGATGATCAAATCGCCAGCCTATCGAAGACGGCTGATTTAGCTGAAGAGGTTGATGGACTCCCACCGCTTGGCTGGGCGCTGATTTCCGCACAAGTGAATGCGACGAAAACTCTTCTCGAATGCGGCGATATACCCGATCGTAAATTGCCGCGTATTGGCTTCTTTGTTTGGGAAATTGAAGCCGAGGGCGAAGCTGAGTGGCGACCGATCCACTTAGCGGTCACGCACGGCTATGCATTACAAGCACCACAACTTACTCGCGTGTTGGCGAAGGCTGGTGCTGACCTAGACGTTCCTTGCGTGCTAGGTGAGTTACCGTTGCACTTGGCGTGTACCTATGGCTGGATGGCGGTGATAAACGAACTGTTGATATTAGGTGCACATGTTGACTCGCGCACGGTTCCGTGCAGTGAGCAAGTACGAAGGTTGTCGTCACCAGAAAGTGAACCAGAAGACCACGACGTTACCTCTTTGATGGTCGCGGCACGCGAAGGCAAGTTAGAAACGGCAGAATTACTGCTTGAGCGAGGCGCGGACGTAAATGCGCGATCGGCAATTGGTCGTTCCGCATTGCATTTTGCCGCAGATGCTTGGTGGCATGAGGACGTACAGATGGTGGAGGTTCTGCTTGAAGCTGGAGCAGATGCAGTCGCACAGGACTCATCTGGTAGGACTCCTCTCGCCATGGCAGAATCGCGAAACTACAGCCAGATTGCTGAAAAATTGAAGTCGCACATGTGATGATCTGACATGATTCCGACCTTGATGTGACTTCTGAAGAACTGATTGGAGCACGATGATGGGGGAAGCTAATCTCTCAACAGACTACCTGCGGTCCGCAAACGACGAAGAAATCGCTGAACTGTATCGATATCTCTACGATTTGCAGGGCTACCTTGTGGTTGAGGACGTATTAAGTAAAGCGCAAATCGCGACACTCAATCAGATCCTTGATGAAACATTACCGGAATTCCCGTCAGACCGTCAAGAGCGTACCCAAGAGAGTAGTCGTGGCGTATACGACAACTACCGGTTCGGCATGGCAGGTGGTTCATACAAATCGAATCCGGGTTTTCTAACGTATGGGCAACCTTTCGTTGATCTAGTCGACCACCCCTTAACCATGCAGATCATGCGATTTCAGCTCGGCGAGGCGTTTCGACTTGACCGAATCTTCGGGATGAGAATGCGCAAAGGGATGCCGAGTGGTCGTCTCCACTCTGATTACGGAGCGTCAGAACCATTCACACGGGCGGAGCCAGGAAAGTACTACCCACAGCCAGGGCATCAGGCATTACACGGATTCGCGGTGGCGGCATTCAACTTGACAGACTCCGGACCCGATACGGGTGGTCTTTGCTGCATTCCCGGGAGTCATAACAGCCATTTCAAACTGCCGAATTGCATCCGAAATGGGGAGTTTGATGAAGTCGTAATCTGTCCAGAAGCGCCTGCGGGAAGCGTAACGTTCTTTACCGAAGCCACTACGCATGGCACAATGGCATGGACCGCAGCCCACGAAAGACGCTCGCTACTCTATAAATACTGTGCATCGCAATTAACGTGGTCCCGCACGCGCGTTACAGCACCACAAGATCTCACTTTGACGCACCGCCAGCAGCGCTTGCTCGAGGAACCCGCCGGCGCACAATGGTTCTTTGAGTCTTTATTCAAAGATGAGGCGTCCGAAAGCTAGACGACTCAACGTTTTTTCATTTCCTGGAGTTTTGCGATGTTAACGAGAAGACAAACCGTACTTGGTGTAAGTCTTGCACCCTTCCTACCACTACTTGGCGCAGTCAGCGATTCGGTAAAAAAAGCGCTTTCTACGTCGCGATTGATCTATCTAACGCCGATTAAATCTAATGGGGAAGAGAGTGAATGCAAGGGTGAAATATGGTTCATATACGATGGCGACGATCATGTTTACGTCGTCACACAGTACGAAGCTTGGCGAGCGAATGCGATCCGTCAAGGGCTGACTTCTGCTCGAATTTGGGTTGGCGAGTACGGTGTATGGACGCGAGCCGGTGACAGCTACCGATCAGCGCCGGAACTCATGCTCGAAGGAGCGATTGAAGACGATCCCGCCGCACAGGACAAGGTGCTAAATACGATGGGTGGGAAATACACCGATGAGTGGGGTGTCTGGGGACCTCGATTCCGCGAAGGATTAAACGATGATAGTCGCGTGATGCTACGCTATAAGATCGTCGCTGCGTGATCGTGCTAACGAAAAAGTAGATTAGCTCAGGATCTCAACTATTTCCTGGTGACCGCGTCGTTTCGCCCATTCCACCGGTCGAGACCAATCGGGAATATCTGGTGGCTCGTGAACGTTGCGATCGGGAAATTGCTCAAGTAAATATTGCACGTAGTCGAGTGAGCCGGATTTCGCAGCCCAACCTAGTGGTGTTGTACGGTATTCCTCGTCGATCAAGCTTGGATTAGCACCGTACTTCACCATCAATTTGGCTCCGTCGACGTTGTTTTTGTGTGCCATATGGTGAAGCGGGCGTATGGATTGCCAGTTTGGTAGGTTTGGGTCCATGTCGTGCTGGAGAAGTAGCTCGCACAACTCCAGATTCCACCAGAGATAGCTTTGGCAATACGTCAGTACAGGAGGCACTCTGATCCCCGCATTGAGCATCATGTGGACAAGCGTGGCGTAGCCATTACTAACTGAGTGGGTAAATCCTTCAATCGCTAACGAGGTTTGGAACCGCTCGGGAGCGTTCTGTAACGCGGCAGCAATAACATCGACATTGTTCTCGTGAAAAAACTGAGCGAATCCGACTTTCCCGCCATGTCGGTAAAGCAACTCTCGCATCTCGCGATTGAATGCTGATTCGGTGGGATTGCCGGATGATTCGACCATCGCATTCGGATCCGCGCCTGCAGCGAGCAGCGCTTCAGCGATTTCAAAATAACCGAAGTGTGATGCGGCCCAAAGCGCGTAGCCTTGGGGGCAGTTTTCGCCTTCCTCTAGATTTGGATTCGCACCTGCCGCCAACAGTATATTGACGATATCAAGGTAGTTACGTTCCGCTGCTGCCGATAGAGCTCGTTTACCACCGGACTCTTGATGGTCGCATAGCGAGGCATCACTTGCGAGTAATTCGCGAACACGTTCTTCATCTCCGAGCGCTGACGCAATCGTCATCGAATACGCCGCACCGTGTTTTAGTAAGAGCTGTGCGGTCTCATAGTCATTGCGTTGTGCCCAAACTGAATGGCGCCAGAACGCGGTAGCGATGGGTCTGAAGCCAGACCCGCCGATACGACTGTCGCTGGAAAAACCGAATGTATCGATATCAGCTCCTCGTTCGAGGAGGATTTCAATCAGCTCGTGATGTTTGTTTTCCACGGCGTGGTGGATCGGTCGTCGCCCGAAGTCATCGCCTCGATTCACTAGGGTGCGGTCAACGTCGAGTAACTGAGAGACGGACTTTAGATCACCATCTTTACATGCGATGTGGATCGGATGAGTGTCACCTTCTGATCCCATCCGCTCTCGAGCAAGTCCTCGTATATACTCAGAGAGTTCGGTGTGACCACGGTCCGTCGCAACCTGCAGAAACGTTTCCTGACCATAGAGTGTTTGCTCGGTGAGGTCTGCGCCGCGATCAACAAGCAACTTGGCCGCTTCGAGATGACCTTCACGCACGGCAAAGTGAAGAGGTGTGGCATACCAATACTGACACGTAACTAGCTCGTGGTTTTTGTCGATGAGTTCCTTGAGACGCTTGACGTTGCCTTCGCGCGCTGCGTTGAGTGTTTCCCATACGTCCGAATTACGAACGCGTCCAGTCCAGTCAAGCTCATCGTTGTTGAGTTCTTCTGGTTTGATCAGTTCCATGTCTGATCCTCGTAAGATGCTGATATTGAGAGGAATGTCGGCTTTACGGAAACCGTCGCTTACGTTGAATCGCGAATCTCTGTCATGTACTGCTTATGTCGATCGGGGTCGACCATCATGGACGCGAAATAGAGCAGCATGTCTTTGTGGCTCTTCCGCAATTTAGCCTTCTCCATACATCTTTCGCCGTCTTTCGTCGTCAGGAAACGAAACGCGTCTACCAACGCATCTTTCCCACCTAACCGATTCTCTGCTTCCTTTTCGATGACTTTGTATGCACCTTCCAAATCCGCCTCGGTCATGTCGAGATTCTCAGGGTCCATCACGAGATTGCTCCACATCGTGGTCAAAAAGATCCGCCATTGATCTTTGTCCATCAGATGATCCGTCACCATGCACTGCTTGTCCATTTCGACGAAGAGCGGTGCGAGACGGAGGGAGATCTGCTCGGATTCCACGTAACGTTGTTATCGCATTAAGGTCGGGTCAATAGATGATATGCACCATCCACGGACTATGGCGTACTAAGCTGATAGTGACTCGTGCTTCCACGCCGCGCGGAAAGAGTGATCCATGCTTTGCTGAGCGTACAACTCGAAATATCGCCCTCTAGACTTCAACAGTTCGTCGTGCGAACCCGCTTCAACGATGCGCCCGTCGTCGATGAACACGATTCGGTCCGCGTTTCGAATCGTAGTGAGGCGATGAGCAATGATGAAGCTGATACGTCCGGCCAACATGCGTTCGATGCCGTGCTGAATCCTCTGTTCCGTTTCAGTGTCGACGGAACTGGTAGCTTCATCCAGCACGAGAATCTGCGGATCGGCGAGGATCGCACGAGCGAACGACAGCAATTGCTTCTCTCCAGCAGACAGTCGATTGCCACCTTCGCCTACTTCCGTGTCATAGCCGTCTTCAAGCTCTGAAATGAACTCGTGTGCTTCCGCTAATCTGGCGGCTTGCTCGACTTCCTGATCAGTTGCTTCAAGTTTGCCGTAACGAATGTTGTCTCTTACCGTTCCGCTGAAGACATGCGCTTGTTCTAACACGATACCGAGGTTGGAATGAAGCCAATGTTGGCTGCGGTTCCGGTAGTCGACGCCATCGAAATACACACCTCCTCGCGTTGGTTCATAAAAACGACAGACGACGTTTACCAGCGTCGTCTTGCCGCCACCTGTGGGACCGACGAACGCGATCGTCTGACCACGCCGCACTTTTAAATTGATGTCGCGAAGTACGGGCCGATCAGCTTCGTAGCCGAATCCCAAGTTGATAAGCTCAATCTCGCCAATGTCAGACGCACCTCCATCGAATGCAACAGCGCGCTCCGATGCCGAATCTCCGTGAACGCGAATAGCTTCTTTGACGGAGGTCGAGTCTGTAATCTCAGGCTCTGCTTGAATGATGCTAAGTACGCGTTCCGCACTCGCTTGAGCCATCTGTAATTCCGCAAACCAATTACCGACGAGTTCAAACGGTTCGAAGAAGTGCGTCACTAGCATCATAAACGTGATCAGTGTCGTCACAGCGATACTACCGGCCAACATCTCCGATCCACCATAGGCAAGCGCTAAACCGTAAGAAATACTGCTTGCCGTTACGATGATCGGGACATAGATCGCAGCGAGCGTTAGATTGCGAACTGATGCCTTAAACATCTTGTTAGTTTGTGAACTGAATCTGTGAGCATTCGTTCGTTCCTGAACGAAGACCTTGCTCGTTTCCATCCCCATGATGCCTTCGTTGAACGAACCCGTGATGCGAGAGTTCGTCGCTCGAACTTCACGCGCTGAACCGAGAATCGAACGTTGAAACTTCGCCGAAACCCAGAAAATGAATGGCATGACCAACAACATGACGAGCGTGATCTTCCAACTTAACCACGCCAAGGCGAAGCATGTAGCAAGCACCATCGTTACACCCCAAATGATGTCGAGTAACGCCCAGCAAAGAATGTTTGTTAATCGCTCGCAGTCAGACGTTAGTCGGGCGACTAGCCAACCAACGGGCCGTTTATCGAAGTACGCGAAGGACTGATTCTGTAGGTTCTTGAATGCGTCAATCCGAAGGTCGTAACTTGCATAGACACGGAGCTTGTTGGTGAAGTAGAGGAAAAAGCCAACAGAGCCAGCTAAGACCAGCACCATAACGATGTAGAAAACGCCCCACATAACAATGGACGCATCTGCGCCATTCGCAACGATGTCGTCCAAAAGCCACTTTGTTATGAGCGCGTACAGAGGTTCCAGAACCCCGGTGATTACGGCGGTCAAGACCAGGAAAACGAGCTCACGTTTGTAAGGTGTGACGTACTGGAACAGCTGGCGCCACAGTTCCCAATCGACTGCAGGCGCAGCGTTTGGATCAAAATGTTCGTCTTCGAGTAGCAGGTCAGACATGGCCGAGCGACTCGAGTTTGATCGATTGATCCATCAGATCTTGCAGCTGACAAAGTTCGTAATACGGACCTGGCCGGTTCGATAGCTCGTCGTGCGAGCCCGCCTGAACCAGCTTTCCATGTGAGAACACCAAAATTCGATCGACGCTTCGTAATGTCGATAAGCGATGGGCGACGATGAACGTCGTGTGTTTACCACGTCTCGCTTCCAAACTATCCAATATCTGGTTTTCTGTATTCGTATCGACTGCGGAGAGTGCGTCGTCAAGAATCAGAATCGGTGGCTCTTTCAAGAGTGCTCGAGCGAGCGCAAGTCGCTGCCTTTGACCACCCGAAAGCGTCACGCCTCGCTCGCCGATCATCGATTCGTAACCGTCGCTGAAGTTCTCGATGGACTCGTGTAATGCTGCCTCGTTAGTAGCGTCGAACAAGTCGGCGTCGGTTGCGTTTTCCTTACCAACTAGAAGATTGTCTCGCACTGAACGGGAATAAAGGAAAGGCTCCTGAAGGACGATACCAATATGGTTACGTAGCCATTTTCGATTGATCGCCGCAATATCAAGTCCATCGACGCGGATACGACCAGACGTTAAATCGTGGACTCGAAGTAGACCGCGCAGCAACGTCGATTTGCCTGAACCAGGCGCGCCAACGATTCCGATCGTTTCACCGGCATGAATGTGCACGGAAACATTCTCAAGTGCGTCTTTTTCCGTACCAAATCGAATGGTGACGTTTTCGAACTCGATCTCACCTGTTAAGCGAGCTACATCGGGAATTGGTTGTTCCGCCTCTGCCGTCGTATTCAGGATGTGGTTGATTCGTCTTAATGCGACGACAGCTTTACCACCATCCGCAATTAGACGGCCGACATGTCTGATACGCCAGACAACGTACGAGACATACATTAAGAACAGAAAGAGCTCGCCAATATTTATCAGCCCTTGCAAGTAGAAGTACGCGCCGACGAACAACACCACGCCGATTTGCATCATCGCGAAGATATCGGTTCCGCCCCAATAAATCGCCATGACTCTATTTAGGCGTACGTAGTTATCACGAAACGCGCGGTTGCGTTTTTCGAATCGACTCTCTTCGTATTCATGACGGGCAAAGGCTCGTACCACTCGAATGCCGGTCAGGTTTTCTTGAATGATGGACGTCAGAGCACCTTCCGATTCGTCGGTGATTTGGAATAGCTTCGTGATGCTCTTAAAGAAGAAGAACGAACTGAAAAACAAGACTGGCATAAGAATGAACGCGAACCACGCTAGAGATGCGTTATGCCAGAACAACACGGGGATCATTCCAGCTAGAAAGAGCAGCATCCGACCCGCTTCGTCCACGTCACTGTGCATGAAAACTCGCACGGTTTCGATATCCGAAGAGCATCGCTGGACAAGATCACCGGTTTCCGATTCATCGAAGAACTTCATCGGAACATGATGTAGTCGATCGTAGAGCGTCTCTCGCAAGCGCTGACAGATACCCTCTGAAGCGACCGCTGACAAGCGATCACGGCCGAATTGGCACGTCATTGATATAGCGGTCAATACCACGCCTGCGATCGCCGACACAATTAAATAAGGTAAGAGCGCTTGCGGTATCGTGAGCCATGCGGAAACGATAAGTAGTGTCTCGTTGGCAAACGAAAAGTCTCGCTCGACGATGACGTTTAGCGCATGCTTTCCAATCAACGGCACTAAGAGCATCAACATTGCGCCAGACGTCGACAGCAGTGCTGCTGCGGCGTAGCGAAGACGGTGACCGCGGGTTAGGCGGACGATCGTTTGTCGTGATGGCTGGACGTGTGTCGGCACTTCAGCTTTCATTCAAATCGGTCTAGAAGGTGTCACTCACGACGATTGCTTCGTGTGTGAGCCACTAGAGCACTCCGTTTTGCCTAGGATCAGGATCGAGCAGGGCGATGGAGTGTTGAACCCCACCCCTCAATGGGCGGCAATCTTAGACAGATTGAGAGTACGCTCTAGCGTATTAGGTCTATTTCGTTTCGTCTTTAATAGATATTTGACAGAATGTCGCTACCAACACGAGTTCATTCCAGATTCACGATCATCTTACCGGTGTTTGCACCGGTGAACAAACCAATGAATGCATCGGGCATGTTGTCGATCCCTTCAAAGATCGTTTCACGGTACTTCAGTTGACCACTCAAGACCCAGTCAGTCATATCACGCATGAAGTCGTCACGCAGATGGTTGTAATTCGATACGATGAAACCTTTTAGTGTCAGCTGCGAACCGATTGCGATGGCCAGATTGCGTGGCCCTGGTACAGGCTCGGTGGCGTTGTATTGCGAGATCGCGCCACAAAGGGGAAGCCTTCCGTTCGGTCGCATGCAATTCAAGGCTGCCTCAAGATGGTCACCACCCACATTGTCGAAGTAGACGTCCAATCCTTGTGGTGCACACTGCATCAGTTGCTGCGTTAGGTTACCTTCGCGATAGTCGATCCCGTGATCGAAACCGAGATCGTCAACGAGGTGTTGTGCTTTCTCAGGACCACCAGCGCTACCGATCGCCGTGCAATTCTTGATTTTCGCGATTTGGCCTACAGCACTTCCAACTGCACCCGCGGCACCGGACACGAAGACGGTTTCGCCTTCCTTGAGTTGTCCAACATCAAGCAACCCGACGTAAGCGGTCATACCTGGCATTCCAAGTATTCCTAAATAAGCGGACGCAGGTGCTTTCAACTCGCCTAATTTTCTGACGCCGCGTGTTGAATTGACCCACGCTTCACGCCAGCCCCAACTTGATTCAACGTAATCCCCGACGGAGAAGTTTGAGTCGTTCGATGCTTCGACTCGACCAATTGCACCACCTGTAAGGGTTTCGGAAAGCTCGAAACCGGCGACGTAGGATTTTCGGTCGACCATGCGTCCACGCATGTATGGATCAACCGTAAGACTCACGTTCTTGACAGCGATTTCACCCTCACCTGGATCGGGTAAGTCAATCTCAACAACCGTAAAGTCCTCCGGTTTTGGCAATCCCACCGGACGACTGACGAGGCGTACTTCTCTAGATTTCATGTTGGTTTTCCTTGGTCAATGGTGCGAAGAAAAGTGGTTGCGGACATAGCTCAATCCACAGAGTATTGATGGTCAACAACTTCGAACCGCATACTCGACGCTTGTGCTAACAAGGCGAGGGTATTTTCGCGGGGAAATGGTACATGGCTAGCGTCGGCGGGAAACTGACCCCAGCTCGCATCAGCCGAAATCCAATGTTCGTCAATTGCTATTTCGTTCCAAGCATGAGGCCGAAACGTCTGTGAAGGTGAGTGGTAGGCGAGTCCTGTCTTGATTCGCGAATCCCAGCCAAGTACGGTCGCGACAGCTTCAACAATATCCGCAAATTCAGTGCAGTCTCCGGTCTTCCGATGGAGTGTTTCGTCTACCGGGGAAGAGTACGGAATATCTTCGTATTCGATTTGTTCATGAAGCGAGTGGACCAGACGCGCCACATTTCCATAGGTAGCACTTCGATCAATCTCAAGCTCTCGTATTAGTTGCGTGACCGAGGAATTTGTTGGGCGTTCAACACGAGGAAAGGTAGTTTCGCTATGGTGTTCGTTACGTGGATCCAAACTTCGACGGTCAATCTTTATGTAGCCATCCCGGTCAGCGATTGGTTCCCAAAGTTTCTTCGTAACCTCTTCTGCGTGTAAACGTAATGTCAGTGTGATCAATCGGTGATGATCGGCGATGACCTCATTCACAGGAACACTTATATCTCCGGTCTCAAAGACATACTCATCGTCCCGCCACGGTTGGTCCAGAGGTCCGTCTAACGCGCTCATACTGATCCGACCGGACATATGTGTATGCGACGGAATGCCTCTCGAGGAGACGACATGCGATGTTGAACCATCATCGCTGGTGAGCGTGAGATTAGAGCCGTTACGATTCGTTCTGCTCACCCACCAAACGTTTGTACTGGACCTCGCGTTTACGAAGTCGATCGAACGTGTCTCTATTCGATCTCGATTTGCGATTAACCGAGGATGAAACGCTACGCTATCGAGGTAACTCAGTTCAGACCTTTGCGTGTCGCTCGTTGCGACGACCGGTAAGCTGCGTCGCGAAGCAGAGCGATGACCGAGATGTGTCACGGTAGTTTCTTGATCGGCCTCGAGTAGAGGGTATGGAAATTTGCTTGAAAACACAATTCGTTCGTTAACGTGTGTTACTCGATGCCGCATCAGACTAAAACGGAGGGACCGATTAAGAACGTATTCCCCAGAAGATGAGTTCGCTCGTGATTCGCGCAGACTTCCGATAGTCCGATCTTGAAAGCGCACTGCGTACCAATGTTCACCCGCCATTTCGTTATGAACCGACTTCGTTACTTGATCTAGAGTGTGAACGGGGTCGCACGGATTACCTGTCAGAAACAGTACCGCGCAAAGCAGTGAACTCGCGCTTAGCATGGAACGTAGTATCTAAATGAGATGTCGTCTAAGGTTGCGAGCTCTAAGCTAATCACTGACACCGTTTTAGGAATCCGCTCCTAAAATTCGCCGCGCCATGTCCTCCTCCGTATCCGACTTCATTAGAAATCGCATCCGCGACGACATTGAGAACGAGATCGTCGACGGATCAATCGTCACACGATTTCCACCCGAACCAAATGGCTATCTGCACATCGGTCATGCGAAGTCGATATGTCTGAATTTTGGCGTTGCTGAGGAGTTTGGGGGTCAGACGTACCTTCGTTTCGACGATACGAATCCGCTCAAGGAAAGTGCGGAATTCGTCGAATCGATACAGCGAGACGTTCGTTGGTTAGGTTTCGACTGGGGGGATCGTCTCACATTCGCGTCAGACTACTTCGATCAGCTCTACGGATTTGCCGAGCAGCTGATCGAGAAAGGACGTGCATACGTCTGTGATCTTTCTGCTGACGAGATACGCGCAACGCGTGGTACCTTAACCGAACCAGGTTCTAACAGCCCTTATCGCGACCGAACGGTCACTGAGAACCTGAACCTGTTCCGACGCATGCGTGCCGGTGAGTTTGACGAGGGATCTCGGGTGCTCCGGGCGAAGATCGACATGGAATCACCGAATATCCATCTACGGGATCCCGTCCTCTATCGGATCGTGCACGCAGAACACCACCGAACCGGCGAAAAGTGGTGTATCTACCCAATGTACGACTTTACACATTGCATATGCGATGCGTTAGAGGGCATTACCCATTCGCTTTGTACACTCGAATTCGAAGATAACCGCCCGCTATATGACTGGGTTCTCGATAACGTTTCGATCAATTTCCATCCGCCTCAAATCGAATTCTCGCGGCTTGGGCTTGAATTCAATGTGATGTCGAAACGCATTCTGACCAGTTTGATCAGTGATGGTCACGTTGAAGGTTGGGACGATCCACGACTACCAACCATTTCGGGACTTCGCCGACGCGGCGTACCTCCAGAAGCGATTCGCGACTTTTGTGGGCGAGTCGGCGTGACTAAACAAGCAAATCTCATCGAGACCAGCTTACTGGACTTCTGTGTCCGAAGTGCGCTAGAGGACACGTCGCCACGAGCAATGGCAGTGATTGATCCACTACCTGTAACTGTCATCAACTTTGAAAGGGATGACGTTACGCTTGAGGCACCCAACCACCCGAAGGTTCCAGAACTTGGGACGAGAGAGCTCACGTTTGGTAGAAATCTCTTCATAGAACGAAGCGACTTTCGTGAATCGGCATCCAAGAAACAGCGTAAGCTGACCCTCAATGGACTGGCTCGTTTGCGCTATGGATTCATTGTGGAGTGCGTCGACGTCGTCACAGATGACCAAGGTTCCGCGATCGAACTGAAAGTTAGATACGTTCCGGAATCGCAAAGTGGTCAGGACACGAGTGGTCTCAAACCGCGGTCGACGCTACATTGGATATCGGCGGCGAACGCCGTACCTGCGAAGTTTCGATTGTTTGAGCATCTTTTCAATGTTCGTGAACCTGGCGGTGGCGACTTGGGCGATGAGCTCAATCCGACGTCCAAGATCGAAAAAGATGGTCTAGTTGAACGGGTTGTGATTGATGACGTCTGGGAGCGTTGTCAGTTCGAGCGGAATGGCTACTTCGTAAAGGACTCAGATTCGACGCCAGCTGAACCCGTGTTTAATCGAATCGTCCCGTTATCGAGCGGCGTTCGTTAGCCGAAACACGTTTACTTTAGCGATAAATCTAAGGATCGACCACCTGACGCCTACCTTCGACGATGTTCTACGCGCGGCGGAACGCCTGGCTGGGTCGATACATCGCACGCCCGTATTGACCTCCTCAACGCTAGATGAGCGGTTCGGTCGCAAGGTGTATTTCAAGTGCGAGAACTTTCAGAAAGTGGGGGCGTTTAAAGCACGTGGTGCACTAAACGCACTACTGAACTTACCTCCCACTTCAGGTGATGTCGTAACGCATTCTTCAGGTAATCACGGCGCGGCGCTTGCTTGGGCAGCTCGCAAACTAGGGAAGACGGCGTACGTAATCTGCCCGACCACTGCATCGCGGTTCAAACGCAGCGCCATCGAGCGTTACGGTGGTATTTTGGTGGATTGTGGACCAGCGATACCACAAAGAGAAACCGCATTACAAAGTTTCCTACAGGAACGCGACGCGACGTTTGTTCCACCCTACGATCATGTGGACATCATCGCCGGTCAAGGGACCGCGACATTAGAGCTGCTTGAGGAAGTGCCGCACGTGACCGAAGTTTGGATTCCGATCGGCGGCGGTGGGTTGGCGAGCGGCGCGGTCATTGCTGCAAACGGTCGATGTTCTGTTGTCGGGTGTGAACCTGAGCTAGCGCGCGATGCACACGATTCGCTCATATCAGGACGTCGATTACCTGCTTTACCTCCTGAATCGATTGCGGATGGCTTGCTTTCCTCGTTAGGTCAACTGACCTTCGAAATCCTTCACAGAGACCACGTATCGGTGCGCCTCGTAAGCGAGGACGAAATAAGAGCTGCAACCGTCTTGATTTGGCAAATGCTGAAAGTCGTCATTGAGCCTTCTTCAGCGGTACCAGTAGCTGCTGCACTCAAAGACGATCGCGAGTCGAAGACTGCGATTGCCATCATTCTCAGTGGCGGCAATGTTGAACCTAGCTTAGGCGTGTAGCGAACTCGCATAGAGCGTTATTGGCAGAATCGGGATTCGGTCGTCGTCGCTCATAAAATCGCAATCGATTCGATCCTCGTTTAATAATCGAACGCTTTTACCAGTGGAAGTGGGTCACTCGTGCGAACAACTGTTCTAGGTCATCCGGTCGGATTGGCCGTCCTTTTCGTTACCGAATCATGCGAACGCTTTAGCTACTACGGCATGCGCGCGATCTTGGTGCTTTACCTGATTGACCATTTCCTTTTTAAGGAGTCAGTCGCATTTGAAATAGTCGCCTCGTACGGTGCCATGGTGTATTTCATGCCTGTCATTGGCGGCTTCATCGCTGACCGATGGCTCGGTTTTCGAAAGGCAGTGATTTTCGGTGCGGTGCTCTTGTGCGTTGGTCACATATTGATGGCGTTCGAAGGGACTGGAGGCACGGTTGTCGACGGCGAGATCGTCCAGGACCAGTTCGCGCTTGGTGCCACGTTCCTTGCAATGTCGTTCATCATCGTTGGGGTAGGCTTCTTGAAGGCGTGTATTTCAAACATGGTCGGTTTGTTATACGTGGACAACGACGCGAAGCGTGACCAAGGCTTTACGATCTTTTATTTTGGTATCAACCTTGGCGCGATGTCCGCAATTCTGCTTTGTGGCTACATCGGACAAGCGTTCGGCTGGGGTTACGGTTTCGGATTAGCGGGTATCCTCATGCTGATCGGATTGACCGTATTCCTCGCAGGTCGATCGACACTCCAAGGTGTTGGCGAGCCGCATGATCCAGCCAATCTGCAATCTTCCATCATTGGCATTCGCAAGGAATGGCTGATCTACGCAGGCGGCGTCGCTGCCACGCTGTTCACGGCATATCTATTGCAGTCTCGTGACCTTACCAGAGTTCTGCTTTATTCTGTCGGACTGATCGCGCTGGTCGGCGTTTTGATTTATGCCCAGCAAACGTGCACGAAAGAGCAATTGCGGCGTATGTGGGTAATGCTCTATCTGATCGTGGTTTCGGTGATTTTCTGGGGGTTGTTCGAACAAGCCGCCCACAGTCTCAAGGGATTTGCATCGCGTAATCTAGATCCTGAATTCCTAGGTATTACGTTCAATGCGGCACAGATTGAGTCGTTGAATCCCGCGTTCATCATCGCGTTCTCGCCGGTGTTCGTTTGGCTTTGGTACATACTCGGACAGAATCGAATCGAACCTTCTCGTCCGATGAAATTTGGCATTGGGATCATCTTGTGTGGTGTTGGGTACGCCATGTTCTTGTTCGGCTGCATGAGCGCGAACGCGGAGTTTCAGGTGGCGATGATCTGGGTCGTGTTAGGTTTCTTGTTCATCACCTTAGGCGAGCTCTGTCTATCGCCGGTAGGTCTTTCGATGATCACGCGTTACTCACCTGTAGAAATGGTTGGCGTCATGATGGGCATCTGGTTCCTCGCGAGTAGCGTTGCCAGTCTCTTTGGAGGTCAGCTGGCACAGATTGCGGCCATCGACGAAGAACTAGGTACCACGATTCCTGCGATTGAGTCGTTAGCCGTTTACGAGAACGCCTTCGGTATTTTCACTGGGCTCGGTATCGGCGTAGGTGTGCTTGTCGCTCTGTCGGCGCTTTGGTTAAAACGGTATCTGGGTGAAGACGAAGAACCTAAGACACCTGAACCACAAGCTTCGATAGCTGCATAGAACGTTGCGCGTGATCGGCGTGTCATATTTTCAAATAGTGCTGAAATTGTGTAACTAAGGAGACCTATTGATAAGGTCCATCATCAATCTCTCCGTTGGTTTCGTAATTGGTTTAGTCGTCGGTGCTGGCGTGATGCTCATTGCGTTTCCGTACCTGTTTCCTCCTCCTGTTGTTAACGAAACCATCGCACAATTCAATGAAGCACTCGAAAGACCAGCGTTATTTTCGGGATCGTTTCGTGAGGACGCACCGGGTCAGGATTTCGCGCACTGGGCAAAGGGGCGGATTTCCGTTCATCACATGGCGGGAAATGACGCGTGGATTGAACTCAAATCGGATTTTGAAGCGTCGCCGGGACCGAATTACTGGGTTTATCTGAACTCACAACCTGACATCGACGATGAGGGGGACTTCTTGGCGGACAACAGACGTGTTCGAATAGGGAAGTTGAAGAGTTTCGAAGGTTCACAAATCTACCAGGTCACGACGAGCCAACTCAACGATAAGCGATCGGTCACAATCTGGTGTGAGACGTTTAGTCAGTACATCGGGTCTGCGAATTTTGAAGGACCTTTGGTAGACGCGCTCGCGAACTAACGTGATGTTGAAAGGCGTGTATCGCCTAAGATAACCGTCGAGATGTGTACGCTCGAGGATTACGTAGCTATATGGTGAGCGGAGTCTGGGTACGGTTTGCGCCAAAAGCGGGAGCTTTTGGCGGCTTCGTCTGGATAGCGTGCCGCATTACCGTGGTTGTCGCGCTCGTTACGGTACCTTTCGGGTATGCGATCACGGATCTGCATACCGATATATTGATGGGTGCGGGTTGCGGGATCGCGATCGGCCTTGGCGTCGGCATCCGCGGCGGTGCTCGCAGTGGTACGTGGACTGGTATTTTGATCGGCTCAATCGTCGGTATGGTCACCGCACTGCTTGCAGGACTGATCCCAGGGGATCCGTTCGCTCGCTTGGTTCCACCGATTTTGGCTCTCGCAATTGGGTTGATTGATGGATTGCGCGGATCAGATTTGCTTGGTTACCGTGATATCGCACGCGAAGCGTTCGTTGTGGCGATGTTACTTTCCTTAGGTCTCCTACCGGCTTGGATTGTTCAAGGGTTGTTTTCGCGTTCATTCGGTGTACCTGGTCTCACGTTGGTGTTAGGCGTTTTCTTGATGTCAACTGGTACTGCTCTAGCCGCCGGCTTGCTCAGTCATCGTCGAGCGGGTTGGCGAGATACTCGTCCCCCATTACTGCTGGTACTCGGTGCTTCGTCAATCGCTGTGTTGATATTCGTTGGGATGTTCTCTGGAGCGTTCGAGGACGCGTACGGGTTATCGAATATTGAGCTCGGCATATGGTCGGGTATATATGTTCTTGAGATTTCAGTTGTAACTGTGACGGCATTCCTTATCGGTCGTTGGTCGATGATCTGGCTTGAACCGCGACTGCGTATTTACGGTTACCTTGCAGACTACCTAACCGTCATGTGGCCGCCGATCGGTGCGTTCGCCGTGGGATATCTAACCATCATCTTGCTATTTTCAGGTTTCTATGGAATGCTGGATCAGTTTCAAGTTGGTGCATTCGATGATGCCGGAGCAGGAATTGCAGATTGGTTGCTGTTCTCGTTTTACACGTCGCTTGGACAAGAGTTTGGCGGCGCAGCACCCATTTCTGTCGCCGCGAGAGTGCTCGTCGGTTTACACCTGATACTGTCGGCCGCGTGGGCTGTAGTGTTATTCGCCGCGGTTATGTCTTCAATCGGACCAAGGTTGGAGCAGGTCGCACGAAGGCACGAGGAGGCACAAGACGACTAGTAGATTGTCTGGATCGCCGACGTCAAGAATCGCAAATCTTGAGCAATAAACTAACGCCACGAGGCGTCAGTCGCGAGAATACGCTCCGACCTTATCGATCTTTCAAAGTCGCATAGATTAGGAACATGACCATGACGGAAAACCAGTACGAAGACATTCTTGTAGGTATTGCTGATGACGTTTGCACGATCACGCTCAATCGACCACATCGGTTAAACGCGTGGACCGGCAGGATGTCAGCAGAGCTTTACGACGCAATTGATGCCGCAAACGGAAACCCGAGCGTTGGTGCGATTGTTCTAACCGGCGCTGGACGAGGGTTTTGTGCAGGTGCGGATATCAAAGACAGCTTCAAAGCGAGACTTGACGATTCAGGCGATCGTGTTGCTATGCGCGGAGATTGGATTGAGTTAGTTCGCTCTTCGAAACCACTAATTGCTGCAGTTAACGGCGCATGCGTTGGTGTTGGTGCGACGATGATTCTGCCAATGGACGTCATTGTTGCATCTGACCAGGCACGGTTCGGCATGGCATTCGTCAAGATGGGAGTCACACCTGAACTTGGTAGTTCACACTTCCTAGTTGCCCGTGTGGGGTTTGGGCGTGCGAGCGAGATGTGTTTGACGGGTAGGTTG
>JAPOVY010000023.1 GCA_026707905.1 Gammaproteobacteria bacterium
TCGCGATCGGGCGCATTTTTATATGTGGAATTTGCAGAAGATTATTTTCACAACCTGTATCTAACGTTGTATCGAGCATAAGTAATTGAATCATCTGCATAAATATGTTTAGAGAAGACTCTGGGTACGAGGGAATACCGTTTAAAGAACTCCCTCCGCTTGTAATCAGTTCGGTGTTTTGTCTATATAAATCGCCACTGAACTATACATATGAACAGCATAAAACTCGCCCTGTCCAGATGGAATTGGTTCTTAAAATGTCGCCTCAATTTATGTATTCAAACAAGGCATGGACGACGAAACGATCGAGCGACTTCTGACCTTAAGCCAGCTGTCTCTTGATATAGAAGATCGGGAAAAGATTCGTCGCGATTTAGATGCGATCATCGGTTTCATCGAGATCATGGATCAAGTTAACACAGAAGAAGTTGAACCGCTCGCACACGCAGTTGACCTAGATCAACCATTACGGAAAGATCGTGCAGTAATAGATTTTGATAGGGATGTATTCCAGTCAATTGCCCCAAAAACTGCTGATGGGTTCTATCTTGTCCCGAAAGTGCTGGATCAGAATTGAAGCCATTCATTGGAGTACAGGAACTTCGGAACGATCTACGGGCAAAGAAGTACAGCGCTGTAGAGCTAGCTCATTTTTATCTAGACTGCATTTCGGAGCTAAACGATTCGATTAATTGTTTCATAACCGTTGACGCCGATCGATGTCTGGATCGAGCAGCAGCGGCAGATAGACATTTAGCGGAATCAGATCCCCAACCGCTATGTGGTATCCCGATTGCTCACAAGGATTTGTTCTGTACCGCGGGTTTGCGTACGACATGTGCTTCGAACATGCTGGGGTCATTTATTGCTCCTTATGACTCGACAGTCGTCAAGCAGATAGCGGAAGCCGGAGCAGTCACATTGGGAAAAACGAACATGGATGAGTTTGCCATGGGCTCGTCCAATGAAACGAGCTGGTTTGGCGTCGTTCGAAATCCGTGGAATCTCAGTCGTGTACCCGGTGGTTCTTCTGGCGGAGCCGCAGCTTCGGTATCGAGCGGAATGACGCCATTGGCCACCGGATCAGACACGGGTGGATCGATTCGCCAACCGGCTAGTCTGTGTGGGATAACTGGCTTAAAGCCAACATATGGGCGAGTGTCCCGCTTCGGAATGATTGCATTTGCTTCAAGTTTGGACCAAGGGGGTCCTTTAGCCCATAGTGCCTCTGATGTGTATGAGTTACTAGCTGCGATGGAAGGTCACGATCCGCAGGACTCGACGTCCGCCGACATTGGGAAAACGGTGCTACCCGAAAGTGATCGATCGTTCGTGATCGGATATCCAGAATCGCTGTTCGATGATTTGGACAAGAACATCGCAGCATGCATCGAACGCGCGAGACAACAGTTCGAGGCGCTTGGTCACAGAATTGAGGTCGTTGAACTACCACATATTGATGCGGCGATTGCAGCGTATTACGTACTTTCGAGTGCGGAGGCTTCAACGAATCTGGCACGATACGATGGCGTGCGTTACGGACATCGAACTGACGTGTCCGAGGATTTGCTGGACATGTATTGTCGATCCCGTACTGAAGGTTTCGGTCTTGAAGTCAAACGGCGAATACTGACGGGTACCTACTCCCTGTCGGTGGGCTATTTCGATGCTTACTACCTTAAAGCCCAGAAAATTCGTCGGTTAGTACGCGATGGTTTTCTTTCAGCCTTCGAAAGTGTTGACATGATCTTAGCACCCGTTACGCCTAACACCGCATTTGAAATCAATTCACTGAAGGCCGATCCGGTGGAAATGTATAAGCAAGATCTTTACACGATTCCGGTTAGCCTTGCAGGATTGCCAGCGTTAGCCTTACCGTGCGGTTTCGTCGATGATTTACCTGTCGGTATGCAACTGATCGGACCCCATTTCGCGGAAGGTGAAGTATTGGCAGGTGGAATGGCGTTTCAGGGCGAGACAGACTGGCACGAACACCACCCGAGCCTGGAGTCTGCTAGCACGTCGTGAGTAGCAAATGGGAGCCAGTCGTCGGTATCGAGGTCCACGTTCAGTTAGCAACGAGATCAAAAATCTTCTCCAGTACATCGGTGGAGTTTGGCGCAGAGCCAAATAAGCGCGCCAATTTGATTGATGTAGCGATGCCCGGAGCGCTACCTGTCTTAAACGAAGAAGCAGTCACGATGGCTGTGAAGTTTGGTCTGGCGATCGACGCAGAGATTGCGGAGAGATGCGTCTTCGATCGAAAGAACTATTTCTATCCCGACCTTCCGAAGGGCTACCAGATCAGCCAGTTTGAATCGCCAATTGTCGGACGAGGACAACTCTCGGTATTTCGTGAGGATGGCTCTGTTCGACAGATTGGTATCACCCGTGCACACCTCGAGGAGGACGCGGGTAAATCAGTCCACGATCGGTTCTCTGAATCCACTGGTATTGATCTCAATCGTGCCGGAACACCTTTACTTGAGATTGTCACAGAGCCTGATATGAGATCAGCAGCGGAAGCGGCCGCGTGTTTCCGGCAGATTCACTCTTTAGTCAGTTGGCTAGGTATCTGTGATGGTAATCTCGCGGAAGGATCGATGCGTTGCGATGCAAACGTTTCAGTGAGACGGGTTGGAGATACGTCGTTTGGTGAACGGACTGAGATCAAGAACATAAATTCGTTTAGGTTTGTAGAGCGTGCTCTAAATTACGAGATTGAGCGACAGATCGACATTCTTGAGGCAGGCGGTGAAGTCGTTCGAGAAACCCGTCACTATGATGCAGATCGCGATATGACGTTGTCGATGCGCAGCAAGGAACTATCTGATGACTACCGCTACTTTCCAGATCCTGATCTATTGCCATTGCGTCTCTCTAGCGAATTCCTCGATCGCGTGCGTTCTACGATGCCTGAATTGCCTCAACAGAAGCTTGAGCGATTTATCACAGACTATTCGCTAGCGCAATCCGTAGCAGTTCGGCTAACTCGAGATTCCAACCTCGCGTCGTATTTCGAATCAACGATTGCGTCGGGTGCAGATCCACATCTCGCGGCAAATTGGTTACTTGGCGAAGTGGCAGCTGCTCTCAACAGAGAAGAGAAAGACTATACGGACACACCGGTCTCGTCAGCACAGCTGGCAGATTTGATTAAGAGAATACAGGATAAGACCCTGTCTTCAACGCTCGCAAAGGAAGTTCTTGAGCTCATTTGGACGTCTGACGATTCTGTAGACGACATCATCGAGCGTCAGGGGCTTCGTCAACTAGACGATGCCGACGAAGTACGTACCCTGGTCGAGCGCATCATTGTGGATCACCCGGATCAAGTCGAGCAGATCCGAAGCGGCGCGACAAAAGTAATGGGTTTTCTAGTGGGGCAGGTAATGAAGGCGTCCCAAGGCAAAGCAGACCCTAGGCAAGTAAGTGATTTATTAAAACGAATGCTAAACATATAACATAAAATAATATGTTATACGGATAAATAAATCGTGGCGTTATTTAGAATAACTCCTCCACTCGCTGATTGAGCGCATGAGGGGATGAGCGCAGCATTCAAGCTGACACATCTTGAGCAGTTAGAAGCAGAGAGTATCTACATCATGCGCGAGGTCGTGGCCGAGCGCGAGAATCCCGTATTGATGTACTCAATCGGAAAGGACTCTTCCGTTCTTTTGCATCTTGCGAAAAAAGCTTTCTATCCAGGAAAGCTGCCTTTTCCGTTACTTCACGTCGACACGACGTGGAAGTTCAAGGACATGATCGTGTTTCGGGACCGCCTTGCCGCGAAAGGTGAGTTTGATTTGATCGTGTACACGAATGAAGAGGGTAGAGATAGCGACGTAAATCCATTCGATTACGATGCGGATACGTATACGCAAATCATGAAGACAGATGCCCTCAAGACGGCATTGGACAAGTACGAGTTTGATGCGGCTTTCGGTGGTGCACGGCGGGACGAAGAAAAGTCACGGGCTAAAGAACGCGTGTTTTCGCTTCGCGATAAGTACCACCAGTGGGATCCAAGCAATCAACGTCCAGAATTGTGGAATATCTATAACAGCAATATTCGCAAAGACGAAGAGATTCGAGTTTTTCCGCTTTCGAATTGGACTGAGCTCGACGTATGGCAATACATCTATCAGGAAGGTATCGAAATCGTTCCGCTTTATTTCGCACAGGAACGTCCTGTAGTGCGTAGGCGAGGAACGTGGATCATGGTAGACGATGAACGCATGCGTATTGAACCCAATGAAACTCCTGAAATGCGTATGGTGCGCTTCAGGACTTTGGGTTGTTACCCCCTTTCTGGCGCAATCGAATCGAGTGCGTCTACGCTACCTGAGATCATCCACGAAATGCTTGTCGCTGATACATCTGAACGGCAGGGACGATTGATTGATCACGATACGGCAGCATCGATGGAGACTAAGAAGCAAGAAGGGTATTTCTAGATGATGGGTCATCCCGCGCTCGCGGAATCTCAACTAAAGTTACCTCTTGCACGGGCATTGGAGCGCGACGTGCCAGACAACGAATACATCAATGACTACTTAGCGGAGAACGAACGAACGGAGTTGTTGAAGTTTCTGACGTGTGGTAGCGTTGATGACGGCAAAAGCACCCTGATCGGTCGGCTGCTATACGACTCCAACAAGGTTTATGAAGATCATCTAAACGCACTTATCCGTGATAGTCGACGCCTGGGTCACAGTAGCGATGAACTCGAATTCGCGTTGCTAGCTGATGGGTTAAAGGCGGAACAAGAACAAGGTATCACGATTGATGTCGCATACCGTTACTTCGCGACAAGCTCTCGGAAATACATCATCGCGGACTGCCCTGGTCATAGTCAATACACGAAGAACATGGCAACGGGTGCAAGCAATTGCGAACTCGCAGTCATCCTGATCGATGCGCAAAACGGTGTGCTCGATCAGACACGTCGTCATTCACTTATCGTAGATTTGCTTGGGATTAGTCAGGTTGTCGTTGCAATTAACAAGATGGATCTGGTTGGTTACAACGAACAGATCTATGAACGCATTCGTGCGGAATACCTTGACTTTTCGAAGGATCTGGGGTTTGCACAGACGTCATTCGTTCCAGTCGCAGCAAAGTTCGGCGAGAACGTAGTACAACACTCAACCAACATGGACTGGTACGCTGGCGATACCATCATCGAACTGCTTGAACGAGCGCCCGTTAGCTCGGACCATGGTTTCGATCAATTCTGTATGACCGTGCAGCGAGTTCATCACCCGAGCGAGGACTTTCGCGGCTATTCGGGCACAATTACCAAAGGCGTAATTCGTCCCGGAGATCGAGTTGTCGTTCTACCTTCCGGGCATGAAACACATGTGGAACGTATCGTAACCATGGATGGAGACTTAGAGACTGGTTTTGCGCCTCAGTCGATTACAGTAACCGTCACCGACCAACTCAGCATCAACCGGGGCGATACGTTGGTGTCGCCAGGCTATAAGCCAAACGTAAGCGATGCATTCTTAGCCAATGTCGTTTGGATGGCGGAGAAGCCGCTCAGGGCTAACAAGAGCTACCTATTTAAGATGGGTGCGCGCCAAGTTACTGGGCAGGTTTCCGAATTCGCGCATCGGCTCAATGTCAATACGCAAGCTCATGAGTTATGTGAACAGCTTGATGCGAATGAAATCGGGTTGGCACGTATTCAACTCCAGCGACCTGTTGTATTCGAAGATTACGTCGACGACAGGACGATGGGCTCGTTTATCGTGATTGATCGGATTTCAAACGAGACAGTCGGTGCGGGCATGATTTGTGACCAAGCGGAATCGGATCCAGGCTCGGATTAATCCGGACTCGTAATATCAACTAACCCCTAACGGAAGCCGCGACCGGTGGTCGCGCGCGTGCCTATTCTTAGCGTCTAACGAAGTGGAAAGTAAGCAAAGGTGACTATCCAAACAGATTCAGTAATTGTTGGCGCGGGTCCGTGTGGTTTGTTTCAGGTGTTTGAATTGGGTTTACTCGGCCTGAACGCGCATGTGGTCGATGCATTGGACGTTATCGGAGGGCAGTGCGCTGAGCTGTATCCTGATAAGCCGATCTATGACATACCGGGAATCCCAGTGTGTGACGCGCAAGAGCTCGTCGAAAAACTCAATGAACAGATTAAGCCGTTCAGTCCTCAGTTTCACTTGTCTCAGCAGGTAACCAAGGTGGAACCGATTGACGAGTTGCTATTCTCGGTAGAAACTAGCGCCGGAACCCAATTTGAAACCAAGTCGGTAATCGTTGCGGGCGGCGTTGGTTCATTTGAGCCACAGCCGCTTCGTGTTGACGGCGTTGAAGCGTTGATCGACGATCAGGTTTTCTATCGCGTCAAAGATCCGTCCCGTTTTGAGAACCGCCGTTTGATTGTGTTAGGCGGTGGCGATTCGGCGTTTGATTGGACAAACGAGCTGGCTGAACGAGCCTCGAGCCTTACATTGATTCATCGGAGTGATCGTTTCAGAGCTGCTGATGCGTCCGTCGCGACCATGAGATCACTCGAAGCAGCTGGCAAGGTCTCTTTCCATATCGGGAACGTGACAGGAATAGAAATGGATGGTGACGCGCTGCGGCAAGTCGTGGTTACTCACCCTGATAAGTCAATCTCTCATATGGACCTAGATGATCTACTCGTTTTCTTTGGTCTATCACCTAACCTTGGTCCGATCGCAGATTGGGGTCTGGAACTGGATCGAAAGCAGATTTCCGTCGATACCGAAAAGTTCGAGACGAATGTTCCGGGTATCTACGCGGTTGGTGATATCGCAACCTATCCAGGGAAGAAGAAACTCATCCTTTCCGGTTTTCACGAAGCCGCACTCGCTGCGTTTGCTATCAAAGCTCGAATCAATCCTGACGAGAAGGTCTACCTGCAGTACACAACGACTAGCCCGATCATGCACGAGCGTCTGGGGGTTAGCTAGTTTCAGCACGTCGATTCGTTGTTAATTCTCGCAAGCAAATCACCGAGCTAGTGCGACGCTCGAGCCATGGATGCAATCGACGAGTCGTTTGCTTTCTCTACTTTCTTGTTCTTCTTATTTACATTCCAGCTCTTGCCAGCGCAGACGTTCAAATGAATTTGAGCAAACTCGAAACGCTGAAACCCGTCATGCAAGGCTGGATCGATTCCAAGACATTACCGAATGCAGCCGTATTGGTGTTATTTCGTGGTGAGAGTGTGTTTGAGCACCACGTTGGAACGCTCGATCTTGAGCTTGGCACGCCGGTGCAACCTGACTCACTTTACCGTATTTACTCGATGACTAAGCCAGTCGCAGCCGTGGCGGCGATGAAATTGGTAGAGGAAGGTAAGTTATCTCTTGATGACCCCGTCGCAGAAGTATTACCGGAGTTCAGCGACCTTGAGGTATTGGTCGGTGACGTAAAGATGCTGGCGAGCCCGATGACGTTACGCCATTTGTTGTCCCACAGTTCGGGTCTCACATACGGTTACTACGGTGACACCGCAATCGATCGTCTCTATCGCGAAGCAGGACTAATCGACGACTGGGACTACCTTGTACCAACAACACACGATCTCGTCGTTGGACTTGGCGAGTTGCCATTGTTGTTTCAGCCGGGTGAACGATTTCACTACAGCTTCGCGTCCGATGTGGTGAGTGAAATTGTGAAGCGTACTAGTGGTATGCGGTTCGATCACTATCTGACACAAGCGCTTTGGCAACCATTAGGGATTGAAGACGCTTTCTTCGATGTACCTGAAAGTGAATTGGCGCGTTTCGGAACGAATCAATACCCCTTTCGAAATGGCGCGTTCCCAATTCAGGACACGCCGCGCGTCGACCCGGAGTTTCGTGACGTATCGTTCATATCCGGGGGCGGAGGATTGGTCATGTCGATTCAAGACTTCGGCAAGTTCGCTCAGTCCATCTTGGATGGCTTTGAAGGTCGTGACAATGCCGTATTGCAGGAATCGACAATCGCGGAAATGTTGAAGAATCAGCTAAACCATGAATCAGAACAATTCCAATATGGTCTTGGATTTGGCATTCGCAAACGCGTAGATCCTCTTGATCAAACGCGCGTGATCGACACTTACTATTGGGGCGGTGCTGCCGGCACATCGTTTTGGATAGATCCCGACTACGGTCTGGTCGTCGTGTTCTTCACTCAACTCATTGGCGCACCAAATGAGCCAGCAAACGTACTAGCGACCACAATCTACGACGCAGTCGAGCGACTTTGAGTGCAGGAGCGCTGGCAACATATTGTTACGTCTCGCGAGAGCGCAACAACCGATATCCGCTAAAATCATAGGTAGCCGATTGCAAAGAGGGAAGGATGTCGGACGGACCATTGCCAGTTGTTAGTTACCTCAAGATGCCCGAAGGCGGGAAACCCTACCTTGAAGGACATCGATGTGACGTATGCGGTGCGGTCTTTCTTGGCGAGCGTCGCCACTGTTCGAAGTGTGGTGCACGCGACTCGATGTCGACATTCCAATTGTCAAATCGAGGTACCCTCTACTCGTACTCTATCGTTCATCGTTCTTTTCCTGGCAACGACGTGCCTTATATCTCGGCAATTGTCGATCTGGAAGGAGGCGGGACGATCAAGGGAAACTTAATCGGAATCGAAGCGGACCCGGAGAAGATCAGTTTCGGGATGCCGGTTGAAGTGATATTCGATGACGCGCTCGGTCGAAAGGATGGCGATGGAAACAGCTACCTTTCGTATTTTTTCAAACCTGCTTAGCTAGGAGAGAGTAATGGCAGACGCTTACGTAGTCGGCGTAGACATGATCAAGTTCGGTCGGTTCCCAGAAAAATCCGTACCTCAACTCGGCGCTGAAGCTGCGTTGCTCGCGCTGGATGACTGCGGATTGACCATCAAGGATATGCAAGCGTTGTATTGTGGAAATCTCAACCAAGCGAGCGGCATGGTAGGCCAGCGCCTCTTGCAGGAGATTGGCCAAACGGGTATACCGGTTGTCAATGTTTCGAATGCGTGTGCCACAGGGGCAACAGCATTTCGCGAAGCATGGATGTCGGTGAAAGCAGATGTCTATGACATCGTGCTCGCTGTTGGTGTTGAACAGATGGGTAAAGGTCTGCTCGGCGGCGGTGGCGGCTCGAAGGGAATTTCCAAAGAAGGGTTGCTGGGATCCGGTACGATGCCATCGGTTTTCGCTGAAGCCGGTTTAGAGCATACCCGAAATCACGGCACGACGTTTGAGCAATTCGCAAAGGTCTCGGTGAAGAATCATCACCACTCGACGATGAACGCGAAGGCGATGTACCAGATCGAGACGCCACTCGAAGTAGTCATGAACGCCGAGATGATCTCGTATCCAAATACCAAACTGATGTGTTCGGTCAACGTCGATGGTTCAGCCGCAGCAGTGATCGCTTCGGAGCAAAAAGCCCGTGAACTTGGCCTGATGGATCGAGCGATTAAAGTTCGCGCATCAGTGCTGACTTCTGACCCTTGGCAAGAACGCGATCTGGTAATGCCGGACGTGAATTCGTGTACGCGTATGGCGTCGAAATCGGCGTATGAGATGGCTGGTGTTGGGCCTGAAGACATTGATTTAGTTGAGCTACATGATTGTTTCGCAACCGCCGAGATTCTCCACTATGAGAACTTGGGACTTTGTGAGGAAGGCGAAGCGGGACGACTAATCGACGATGGCGACGTCGAGTTAGGCGGACGCATTCCAGTTAATGTCTCAGGTGGCTTACTTTCGAAGGGACACCCTCTGGGTGCAACAGGAATCGCGAACATCTATGAGGTGAGTACCCATCTACGTGGCGAAGCGGGTCGCCGTCAAGTCGAAGATGCCAAAATCGGCTTAACACATGTGATTGGACTCGGTAGTGCATGTGGAATACACATTCTCGAGAAAGCTGCTTAAACAAAGCTGGCAGGCTATTTGTTCGCCGATGAGTGATTGAACTTAACTTGCCGAAATCGTAAGTAGCTAGGTTGTTGTGGCGCCGCTCGTCGTTTGATGAGCGGCGTTTTTTGTAGTGGTCGAATGAAGATCGGTGTTGTTTGCGATACGCACAACAACGTAAAAAACGTACACAGAATCGTTGAGTTGTTCAACGAGGCGCAAGTGGATCGCGTGATCCACACCGGCGATATCACGAAAGGAACGACGCTCGACTTATTTAGTGCACTAGATTGCCCGTTATTTGGTGTTTTTGGGAATAACGACGTAGAGCGAGAGAGTTTAGCCGCGTCAGTTACGCGCCATCGCTTCGTATTCCAAGATCCGCCGTTGAGACTGCGTTGGTCCGGAAGGTCGATATTGGTCGTGCACGACCCGGCGGTGTTAGATCAGGTAGATGTAGGCGATTCAGAGCTGGTTTTACATGGACATACGCATTTGAGACGAGAAGAGCGGACAGCTGAACGCTTGATCTTTAATCCTGGAGAGTGCGCTGGGCAGATGGTCGGCTTTAACACAATCGGTGTGGTAGACCTAACCAATCTCGAAGTTGAGCTACTGAAGTTTTAGCAGTTTCGGAAATTGGATCTCGTCACATTTCCTGCGACTTACGAATTGCCCATTTCTTCAGATAGATCTTGCAAGAAATCTCGGATACGCTCAGCGTTCTTGCCTAGGTCGGTCTGTCCGACCCGCGAAACTGAATGAAGGTCGACGGTCGCAGAGTCCCCAGCAGCGCTCTCTCGAACTCGAACGACGACATCATCCTTGTACCCAAACCAGAAGGTCGTCGCAGTTGCTTCGATCGTACCTTCTTGTTCGTTTTGTGCGACGATCTCCCATCCGCGTTCTCGCACCAACGCTAGTGCCGTCGCATACGCACTATCTTTGCTTGAGTTAAGGACCAGGGGTTGAATGTCGTCATATGCACCTTGGTGTAACTCTTTTTTGCGCTCGTCTAGCTCAACCGGGTTCGACATCTCGCCACGAAGATCGAGTATCGCTTGAGAGAACGCAGGCGGGTCGACGAGATCCGTAGAAATGTTGTGGGCGACCGGATGGGACGTTGATTTGTTGTATAGGATGGCAGCGTAACCAGCTAGACAGAAACAGATCACGAATGCGACGAACATTGTGAAGAGGCCGTACGGCTGTTTACGCAACACGGAGACGAACAAAGTTCCCACTGTAATTAACGCAACCAGTACGCTTAACGCAAATCCGACTAACACGAGCATGCTGCTCACACCGAATGAAGTCACGCCGAACTTATGCAGCCAAGCGCCTCCGATAGCGAGTACAAGGCAAGTAAAAGCGCTATAGAGAAGAATCCGAACCCATGTCCGC
Organism: Gammaproteobacteria bacterium; assembly: GCA_026707905.1. GTDB lineage: Bacteria > Pseudomonadota > Gammaproteobacteria > Pseudomonadales > Azotimanducaceae > Bin55. Next base: position 11,303 of record JAPOVY010000023.1, read on the forward strand.
ATAGTTGAGTCTACTAGTCGATCAACGTTTTGAAGCGTCGATTATCTATTCTGGTAGTTTCGTTGACCGACTAAAAATGAACTTATACTGATCTCGCATTCGACGCTTGACCATTGCTCAACGCCTCGGCAGTAGAGTCATCAGAAACGAGTGTTTCAGTGTTCCCGCTTCGCATTTTCTGAACTCTCTCGTTGATCTTGCGGGAGGATGTCACGACCTCATCTGTTTTGTTCAAGACCGACGTTAGCCGTTTTTGGAAATCCTCAGTTCTTTGTTGAAGTCGTTCTGCATCTTTTGCGATTTCCGCAAGACCTTTTAACACTTCTTCAGCTGCTCGCTGAACGTTCATCGTATTCACAACCGATCGAATGGTGTTTAACGCAGCCATCAACGTTGATGGTGAGACGATGTACACGCGTCGTTTGTGAGAGATATCCGTTACTGATGAGCTAGACGAGTAAATCTCTGCGAAGATCGCTTCGGAAGGCACAAACATCAAAGCGAACTCCGACGTAACGTCGGGAATGATGTATTTATCCGCAATGTCACCGATCAATCGCTTTATTTCTTTCTCAAACTGTTTTCGTGCATCGTGCTGATCACTTGATGTTGAAGCATCAGTAATGTTTCTAAACAGCTCACTAGGAAACTTCGCATCAATTCCGATCGGACCCGGCGGGTCTGGGAGTTTCAGAAAACAGTCGAACGTGACGTAACTCGTGTCACCTCTATCGACGCGATGTTGAAACTCATATAGCTCAACGGGCAACGCGGTCGTAACTATGTCCTTCAGTTGACTCTCGCCAAATAGACCCCTTTTATTAGGGTTATCGAATATGCGTTTGACACCGGACACGCTTTCGTTCAGGTCGCTTACGCTCTTCTTAACACTGTCTTTAAACTCAGAAATCGCAACCAGTCTTTCGCGTACATTGGCTATTAATTCGGTGTTCTCTTTGCTTCGCACCGCCGCTTCCTCGCGTCCTTTGCTAAGACCTAAATCGAGCGCTTGTCGAAGCGTTTCGGCGTCCGATTTTTGCCGTTGATCCATGTCTTTGAGTGTTCGGACTAGATGGCTCCGTGTAGTCATCGTGAAGACTAAGAGACCAATCGCTAATACTCCTCCCACGATCAGCACGATATATAGTGGATCCATCAGTTATTCCCTCTAACAGCTCGCGAAATCTTAATTCCTTTCGTCAGCGTCACCAACTTTGAATGGTTCACTTTTGGCTTGGCTCGATCTACCGAGACATCTACAATTCTGCCGCCTTATGTGGGTGTATCCCGCGTCCTTTCTGATCTTCGAGCTGTTCCTTGACTGCACAAAACATGGATGAGCTTGTCGCACTGTGTAAGCGACGAGGCTTTCTATTCCAATCAAGTGAGATCTATGGTGGACTTCAAGGCGCCTACGATTACGGTCCGCTCGGTGTTGAACTAAAAAATAACCTAAAAGCCGCCTGGTGGTCGGCGATGGTGCACGAACGCGATGACGTTGAAGGTCTGGACGCGTCAATTCTCACGCATCGTTCGGTACTTCACTATTCAGGTCACGAAGAAACCTTTACGGATCCGCTCGTGGATTGTCGTGCCTGCAAAAAAAGGTCGCGCGCGGACCATATAGTCGATGGCAAATGTCCATACTGCGGTTCGACTTCTCTTACAGAACCTCGCCCTTTCAATCTGATGTTCAAGACGTCGATCGGTCCCGTTGAGGATGGCGCCGACATCGCATATTTACGGCCGGAAACCGCCCAAGCGATATTTACGAACTTCAAGAACGTTTTGGATTCGACGTCGCGACAGATGCCGTTTGGAATCGCTCAAATCGGGAAGGCATTCCGAAACGAGATTACACCTCGGAACTTTATTTTCCGTGTGCGTGAATTTGAGCAAATGGAGCTTGAGTTCTTTGTTCAACCTGGTACAGACGAAGCTTGGCATCAAACTTGGGTGGAGAATCGTCTCGCATGGTGGCGTGAACAGGGTGTAAATTCGAATCACCTTTCGTGTTATGACGTACCGAAGGAGGAACTAGCACACTATTCAAAAGCGACCATCGACATCATGTACCGATTTCCACATGGCGTCGAAGAGCTCGAAGGTGTTGCCAATAGAACCGATTTCGATCTTGGTTCTCACACTAAACAACAGGGCGATCTAGACATACAAGCGCGCGTACAACCGAACACCGATTCGACCGCGAAACTCGCACTGCAAGACAGAGAAACCAAGCAATGGATCGTTCCATACGTGATTGAACCGTCCGCAGGTGTTGATCGAGGCGTTCTCGCAGTATTGAACGAGGCGTACGCCGTTGAGCAGCTGGATGATGGAAAGGAACGTACTGTTCTGCGTCTACCCGCTCACCTAGCACCGATTAAAGCCGCAGTGATACCACTCAAACGCAACCATGAGGAGATTGTGTCGAAGGCACAGTCAATCCGCAGTGACCTACAAAAACTAGGGCTGGGTCGCATTTTCTTTGAGAACAGCGGGAACATCGGAAAGAGCTACCGAAAACATGACGAAGTCGGTACGCCCTTCTGCCTGACGATTGATTTTGAAACGCTCGAAACAGATACAGTTACAGTTCGAGACCGTGATTCGATGACGCAGATTCGCATATCGACGGCGGAATTACCTGGTTATCTTGCAACCAATTTGAGCAGTTGAGCTCTTGTTGGATTGGATTACCTAAGAAGGCTCTATTCGACATCTCTTAAACTTCCGACCACGGGCCTATAGCTCAGTTGGTTAGAGCCGTGGACTCATCAGAATGGTGCGCTGCCGATGCGAGTCGTCAGATGAACGGGATGAACTCAGGGAAACCTAAAGCCGGCAGCAGTTGGTTATGGCAATCCTGAGCCAAGCCGAGAGTACACTCTCGGAAGGTGCAGAGACTACCTGAGAACTGACCGTAAGGTCAAGTGTTCTTAATAACAGGCGTATGAGCGTCCCGCACCCTAGCTTAGGGTGGTGAGATAGTCCGCGCTGAGTGGAAACACTCAGATGTCCGCATTGCGGATCGTGAATCCATTGGTCCCAGGTTCGAGTCCTGGTGGGCCCACCAACGAAAACGGCGATGCTATGCATCGCCGTTGTTTTATGTACTACCGGTTTTACCGTTCGTCGGTGTCAACTCGCCAAAAGATCGAAACCGAAGTCTTTCAGTAGTGACCGAATTCGGTCTGAGTTACTAATGCGTCGCATAGCATTCGCCTCGATTTGTCGGATGCGTTCACGTGTCACGTCAAACTGCTTGCCTACTTCCTCTAACGTGTGGTCTTGATTCATGCCGATGCCGAACCGCATACGAAGAACCTGACTTTCGCGTGGATCCATGTCGTCAAGCGTTTCTTTGATCGCGTCCGACAGGTTCTTGTGCGCGGTATTGTCAACAGGTGACTGGGCGCTTGCATCTTCAATAAAGTCCCCAACAGTCGCGTCGCCGTCTTCACCTACCGGTTTTTCCATGGATAGCGGTTCTCGACCAATTTCCTGAACGCGCCGGACTTTTTCCTCGTTGATTTCCATTCGCTCAGAAAGCTCTTCGGGCGTAGGCTCCCTTCCCAGTTCCTGTGTCATTTGGCGCGTGATGCGATTGAGTTTGTTGATCGTTTCGATCATGTGAACCGGAACGCGAATCGTTCGAGCGTGATCAGCAATGGCTCGAGTAATCGCTTGTCTAATCCACCACGTCGCATATGTTGAAAACTTGTATCCGCGACGGTATTCGAACTTGTCGACAGCTTTCATAAGGCCAAGGTTGCCTTCTTCGATGAGATCGAGGAAGTGAAGACCCCGATTAGTGTATTTTTTGGCGATCGACATCACCAACCGTAGATTCGCTTCGACCATGTCATTCTTGGCGAGGCTCTTTTCCTTAGCGCCATTCCGAACTTGGTCGTGGATACCTCGAATCGTGGCGTACTTGAGACCCGGGTTTCGAGTGTGGGCGGGTATGGGTAGGGTTATTCCAGTTTTACGTTTTAGGATAGTTCGTGAATGTCGCTGATCTAGTTCTTCTTCTCGTATATATCTATGCGCTCTAAGAATTTCGACTTCATATTCGGTAAGTTTTCGGCTATATGGTTTGTCAGTTGAATGGCGTTTGTACCAACTGGTAGATGATTCCTTGCCACGAAATTCTTCCTTAAACTCGTCAATTGGCATGCGACAGCGGCGCACGATTTTCTCGAGTGCTCGCTCTTGCTCCCTTAAGTGTCGCCAAGAAGTCTCAGCGATTTGACAGACGTGATCGTGGTGGACAAGGGTAAATTTGAAGTATTTAAATATCTGCGCCATATCGTCGAGCGCTTTGACGGCCTCCTTCGTCCGCCAATTGCGTTGCTTTGCTAGTATCTTGTGACACTTCGCATGGGCACGTTTCAACTCATCGAATCGTTTTTTCGCTTCGTCAGGATCGGGTCCTTTACGTTTATTGTCCTTCGTTTCATCTTTTGGCGTGTTGGCGTCGATTTGTTGGGCTGGTTTAACAACTTCCATCGGGTTGAGATACCCGACTAACAGCTCTCCTAGTTTCTTGCGTTTCGTTACGTCCTCATAGACTTCCAGAACGTAATCCACGACCCCAGGAAATGCTGCCACTGCCTCGAGTTCTGCGCTAATACCGGCTTCGAGACGCTTCGCGATTTCGATTTCTTTCTCACGCGTCAATAGGCCGACTTTACCCATTTCACGCATATACATTCGCAGCGGGTCTGTAGTGCGTCCCGTCTGATTTTTCTCGATCGCCGTTAAGGCGGCGTTTAGTTGCTCTTCCTCTAATAACTCGTCGTCGCTGGCGGAGGCTTCATTGCCTTGCAGTAGATCTTCTTCCGTCGGCGGCGACTCGAAGACCTTTATTCCGGCATCTTTTATGTCTGCGACGAATTCTTCAAATACGACGCTAATGTCACTATCGTCGTCACCGACATCGATGAAATCGGTGATCTCCTCATACGTTACGTAGCCTTGCTCTCGGGCTTTCGCCAAGAACTCAATTGAGTCAGTAACAGAACGATCGATATCAGCGCGTGTTTCGATTGTTGCTTGCTGGGAATCTTGGAGTGAGTTAGCCCGGGCTTGCTTTGCCATGCGTAGAAACGGTGTCGGAGAAGAGGCGCTATTTTAAGAATGAAAATCTCAAGATGTGTGGTGCGTTTTATGTGTACCAATTTGTAACAAAGTCGGCTTTATTTTCTACGGATGACGAATCTCTGAGAGGCTTAACTGGTCTGTCAGCCAAGCCATTGAAATATAGGAAAACAACACAATCAGATATAGCCGCTCGCTATCTTGAATTACGTCTGCTATGCAACGGATATTTGTAGATATCTGAATATTTGTTCAATAGGTAACAATGGTCTTAATATAAATTTTCAAATCCGCTGGTAGTCATGTAATTTACGTACATGTTAGTTGTATCGGATGATACATTGTGCTAATGCAATTGATCAAATTTCGTCTATTCCTAGACTTACTACAGATACGGTTCCAATAATGGTGTGTAGCGTGGCTGACGGAGTCGCCGAAGCGCTTTCACGGTGATTTGTCGAACACGATTACTTGAAATACCTAACTCGCGCGCGATTTCTGTAGTTGACATATCTGATGTCCTACCAATTCCATAACGAAGTGACAGAATCTGTGTTTCACGAGTTGTCAGGTCCGCTAATGTCAACTCGACTGCGTCCCGTAATCCTTGTTCGAGCGCGATTTGCTCAGGCGAAGGTATGCTCTCACTTATTAGCGTGTCTACTAACGTCGTATCGTCTTCGTCGTTATTCGGCTCGTCGATAGAGATTGCGTTGTGCTCATACAGAACGACATCACGAATCTGTTGAACGCTCAATCCTGTTTCCGCAGCAAGCTCCCCTAGTTTCGGATCCCGTCCGAGAACCTGGGTCAAGCGCATTTTCGCGCGTCCGACATTACGAATGGCCTGCGTGAGGCTTGCGGGGAGCTTCACAGTGCGCCCGAATTCATTTAACGCTTGCGTGATCGCTTGCCGAATCCACCAGGTTGCATACGTTGAGAACTTAAATCCACGAGTGTAGTCGTATTTCTCCGCTGCACGAATTAACCCAAGGTTGCCTTCCTGGATTAGATCAAGTAAGAGCGCACCATGATTGCTGTAGGTCTGTGCAACGCGCATGACCAACCGTAAATTGCCTGAAACGAGCGCGTTTTTGGCTGCGCGGAATCGCTGAATGGCGTTGTTAAGAAGCTGGTCGCGTTCAAGTAGCTCAACGTACGATAGGTCACACTGCTGTTCGATTTTTTGAAGTCTCTGACGTACATGTTCGAATACGTGCATGTGTGCGTTCAGGTTGGCTAGTACTTCATTTGACAGATCGTCGACTGTTTGTGTAAGTCGACGCGCTGTTAAACGGGGCAGGAATTGTTCAACAAACTCAGGTTCCGACACGCCTGCTGTGAGGCAGATCGATCTAGCGCGTGACGTTGCACTTTCTACCGACCGCACCGCTTCTTTGAAAGTGTCAAGTAGAGACGTATAGTGGTTGGTAGCGAATTTGAAGAAGCGGAACGACTCTTCCAGTGCTGTTAGTTGCTTGTGAGTACGTTCGTTTCTGGGTTTGTGGAAGTACTCTGCTGACGCGCTTTCGAAAAGCCGAATACGCTTTCTAAGAAGCTCTTGGTCCATCGGATCCTCGCGTTCGCTGGTGTTGCCATTTGCTTCGGGTCGATCAACTTCCGGCAATTTCTCTACATGGTCGAGGAATCCTGCAAAGAGTCGGTTTAACTGGCCGTTTTTTATGTGTGAAGTAATTAGCTCCTGACATTGCCTATTTACAGGTTTCACTGCTGCGATACAGACAAGGACTTCGCTCATCGCGTCGTTCATTGCCCGTGAATACGTTAGCTCCTCGTCCCTAGAGAGTAGGTCGAATTCGCCTACGTCCCGCATGTAAATCTGAGTGTTCTCTCGGATGGACCCTCGCTCGCGCTCTTCGATCTCCTCGACAATCTGGGCTTCTTGGTCGCGCTCGAAGTCGTATACATCGACACCGATCTCGATTAATCTGTGTGCGAGCTCGATGTACTGCTCGTCGTGTAAATCCGTATGCAAACGGGCGAACGCACAAACGTCGTTCATTGAGAGACGTCCGTCTTCAGCGACATACAGGCTTAAATGATCGACAGCCTGTTCAAAGGTCTTCATCTGAGAAGCGTTCCACTCCCGCAACTGCTGCGTACTAGGTAAGACACGCGAATACGTTTCAATTTCTCGAATTATCCAACGGAATTTGTAGGAATTCGTTCATCAGCTGAAACAGATCTCATACTACGTTGGACCTATTGATGTCAGACTATCGTGGTTGGGATGCGTCATCGTCGTCCGATAGACTGAGTAACTCAAGTTGCACTTGGCGCTCAATGTCACGCTGCTTTACAGTTAGAAAGGTCTCAACGCCGTCGACAAATTGATCCAGGATCTCTTGTGCGTTTCTTGCGGAGCTTGTGTTTGTTGCGTCGTAGATTTCTGCAAGGTAGCGGGCAAACCACGTATCGTCCTGAAAGAAGGCGATGAGACCGCTGATGTCCGTAAAGCCATGGTGGTCAATCGCCTGCCAGAGGCGCGTCAGTGGGTCGTTCTGAGCAACATCGACGAGTCGATGTAAGAGCGTGCGATAGTCGCCTAGACGGGTCCATATTTCGGGCGCACATATCAATTGACTGACGCGCCGACGTGTGTTTATCTCGTTGTAATAACGCTCCGATCGAGCGGTGCTAAGATCGTGTTCAACCTCCGATTCCTCGATTTCACCTTCAAAGGGTGGAGGTCCGGCTGGTTCTTGGTTCATCGAATTCAGCGTTAGCAGCTGATCCATGTTCACTTCGTCCGGAAAGCATCGGGCTACCTCTTGCGCCAGAATCGTGCGAAAGGAGTCATGTTTGATTCCTTGTATCAACGATTTCGCGCGATCGACGAATCGTGCTTTCTGCTCAATACTGCTGAATGTGCGATCTTTGGTTTCCAGCAGAGAATCAACGAAATAGTCAGCGACGTGTTGTGCGTTGTTGATGGACTCTTCGAATACAGCTGCTCCTTCGGATCGAACAAAGCTATCAGGATCTTCCCCCTCAGGTAGGAACATGAACTTGACGGTCTTTTCGTCGGTTAAAGCCGCGAGTGCGGCTTCGAGCGCTCTCTTGGCGGCGGTTCTTCCCGCATCGTCACCGTCGAAGCAGCAGATGACTTCATTCGTGAACCAGAACATTGTTCTGAAATGTACGTCGTTTGATGCAGTTCCGAGCGCTGCGACCGCGTATGGAATACCGTGTTGGGACAGAGCAATGACATCCATATATCCTTCTACGAGCAGTAGCTTCTCGGGACGTCGTTTGATGTTCAGCACTTCAAATAGACCGTAGAGTTCTCGGCCTTTTGAGAAGACCTTGGTTTGCTTCGTATTCAGATACTTTGGCTCGACATCATCGTCAAGTGTTCGACCTCCGAAACCAACGACGTTACCGTCGCGATTACGGATCGGGAACATCAAGCGGTTGCGGAATCGATCGTAAACGGACTTGCGTTCGCGGTTTTCGACGAGTACATCTGCATCGATCAACGTACGTACGTCAGTATCCACTAAGTGCTCTTTTAAGCTAGACCACGCGTTCGGCGCGAAACCTATTTGGTATTTTTCGATGACTGCTTGATTGATGCCTCGGGAATTGAGGTATTGCTTGATCGCAGTATTACTACCGGCGCGTTCGAGATGGCGATTGAAAAAGAGGGCGCTCCGCTGAAGAACATCCAGAAGTGCGAGCTGCTCCTTCGTCGGTCCTCGTGAGCCGCGACGTTCCGGTAGCGGAACGCCGAGAAATTGTGCGACTTCCTTGACGGCATCAGGGAAGCTAGCGCCATTTTGTTCCATAAGAAAATTGAAAATCGAACCCTTTTTCTGGCAACCGAAACAATAAAAACTACCATCGTCGCGGATATACATCGATGGTTTGCTGTCCTTGTGAAAGGGACACAAAGCGCGATGTCGGTCGCCGCTTTTTTCGACTTTAAAGTAACGACTTAAGAACGCCGGTCCGTCAAGTCGGTTCGTTAGATCACTCAGGAACTCGCGGTCAAACTGACCACGTTGATTTGTAGGAGACTCGACCATCGCCCGCTAACTATATAGCAGGTCAGTAGGTTTATTAAGACGTAAGTGAGCTAGATGAAGGGATCGGCGTACGCACCACTGCCGCTACGAATTTCGGTTAATTTACTAATGGAGTCGTTCGAATCGACGTGCTTCTCTGCTAATTTTCTTCTGTAGTCTTTTCTTCGCCGCCGCTTCTTTGCGTTTACGTACGGTCGTAGGTTTTTCGTAGTACTCTCGACGACGTGCTTCCGACAATATCCCTGCTTTCTCGCACGCACGCTTAAATCGTCTCAACGCCAAGTCGAATGATTCGCTGTCTCGAACCTTAATTGAGGGCATCTACTGACTCAGAAATTCAGGGCGAGTAATTCTATGCAGGAAAGGTAGTTAGGTAAGGTGTATGAAGTCCTCAGCGAGCACGCGTGCGGCCAACGAATTCTGGATTCGTCGCATCGCGGTTGCCTCTATCTGACGAATACGTTCGCGGGTGACATCAAACTGTTTACCGACCTCTTCTAGTGTATGGTCTTGATTCATTCCGATACCGAAGCGCATACAAAGAACTTGACGTTCGCGCGGATCTAGCTCATTAAGGATCACTTCGATCACGTCACGAAGATTCTCGTAGGCGGTAACGTCAATAGGCGTCTTCGTGTTGTTGTCTTCGATGAAATCGCCGACCGTTGCGTCGCCATCTTCACCGAGCGGCCGCTCCATCGATACTGGTTCGCGACCAATCTCTTGCACTCGTCTCACGCGATCGTCATTGATTTCCATCCGCTCCGCAAGTTCCTCTGAGTTAGGTTCGCGCCCTAGCTCTTGTGTCATTTGCCGAGTGACACGATTGAGCTTGTTGATCGTCTCGATCATGTGGACTGGAACACGGATCGTGCGAGCGTGGTCCGCAATCGATCGAGTGATCGCTTGACGAATCCACCAGGTCGCGTAAGTAGAGAACTTGAAGCCGCGCCGATATTCAAACTTATCGACTGCTTTCATCAAGCCTAAATTACCTTCTTCGATGAGATCAAGGAAGTGCAGCCCACGATTCGTGTATTTCTTCGCGATCGACATGACGAGACGGAGGTTGGCCTCGACCATGTTGTTTTTCGCGATGCTCCTCTTCTTCTGCCCGGCTCGTACGCGTTGATGAATTTCGGAAATCGAGGCGTATGTCGTGTGATTGTGAGTAGTCGCTAGACGGCGGTCTCGTGGGACGGACGTCTTTCGTTTCATTGCGTTGACAGAGTATCTCTGATCGATCTCTTCTTCTCGAATGCACCGGTGAGCGCGCATTAGTTCTACTTCGTACTTCGCTAGGCGCTTACTGTATGAGTGATTGGCTTTGACATGGCGTTTCACCCATGCGGATGATGACTCCTTCCCTTCGAATTCCTTCTGGAAAACCTCCAATGGCATTCGACAGCGTTTAATCAGTTTGCGTAGTTCGCGCTCCTGCTGACGTACTCGTTGCCACGAAGATTCCGCCATTTCGCACAGATGGTCATGGTGAGGCTGCGTGAACTTAAAGAACTTGAATACCCGAGCAACTGCTGTTAACGCTCTTACGGATTCCTCACTCCGCCAAGATTTCTGCGTAGCGATTACCTTTTGAGCTTTGCGATACGCTCTGCGGAGTCGAGTGAAGCGTTTCTTTGCTTCAGCGACGTCCGGTCCTTTGCGCTTATTCGTTTGGCTGGGATCCTTGGGTGTGTTCGCATCGATTTGTTTAGCCTGAGGCACATGTTCCATCGGATCAAGATATCCAACCAGCAAATCCCCAAGTTTCTTGCGTTTGGTTACGTCGTCATATACGTTCAGAACGTACTCTACAACGCCCGGGAAAAAAGCTAACGCTTCAAGTTCATCGCTAATTCCGGCTTCCAGTCGACGCGCGATCTCGATTTCCTCATCACGTGTGAGTAGACCAACAGCACCCATCTCTCGCATATACATGCGCAGGGGATCAGTCGTACGACCGGTAACATTTTTCTCGATCGCGATAAGTGCTGCGCTGAGCTGCTCTTCTTCAAGTTCATCGTCATCGCTCGACGAAGGATCGTTGCCTTGAAGAAGATCCTCTTCAGTTGGAGGCGTTTCGAATACTCGTATGCCGGCATCTTTGATGTCTGCGACAAACTCTTCGAATATGAGACCGATGTCGCTGTCATCGTCGCCGACGTCAATAAAGTCGGTAATTTCCTCGTAAGTTACATAGCCCTGTTCGCGGGCTCGCTCAAGAAAAGTGATTAATTCGGTGGGTGCGTTGTCCTTGTTATCGAAAGAATTAGTTAGTTGTGAGTCAGTTTCGGGACTTGGCATTCGACCTGTGACGGGATGGTTACTCGACCACCCTCCTAATCGTTAACAAGTAGATCGCTACACTGGGCGCGTTAGCGAATATTAAAAGTGTATTCACAAAATTTGCGACGCACAATTGAATTGAAGCGATTTGTGATAACAATGCTATCTATGCACCACGGACGAAATCGTTGGCGATACCTTTCTAGTTAATGATGCCGCTTGGCGAGACGTTGATGGTTTAGAAGTCAGTTAGTAGTACTTAAGAGTTTTCAACGTAATGAAAAAGCCGGGTCCATTCATGAACGGACCCGGCTTCAGTTGGTTAACGAAATCGCTTAGCGCAAATATGGTTCAAGCGATTTCGACATCGGACTGAGTCGAAGTTTCTTTAACGCTGACATGTGAATCTGGCGTACACGTTCGCGCGAAACATGCAACTCGTTCGCAATCTGCGTGAACGTCATCGCATCGTTCCGGTTGATACCAAAGTTCATCGCCATCACCATTTGTTCGCGCGCGTCAAGTACGGCAAGTGCTTTGCCTACCACTGATGGACGACTTTCGTCAACTGCTTGATCCTCAGGCGATCGGACGGATTCATCTGCGATCATGTTGCCGAAAGTTGTGCCGTCATCTTCGTCACCAACAGGCGTATCGAGACCGCGAAGTTCTCGGGTGTAATTAAAGACGTCTCGCACTTGCTTCGCCGTCTTGTCAACACGGCTGCCGATTTCCTCCGCGGTTGGTTCTCGAAGAAGCTCTTGGGTCAACTGTCGTTGTGCACGATATACCTTTTTCATGTCTTGATTGACATTAGCCGGTAGTCGTACGGTTCGACCGTATTCTCCTAGAGCACGCGTAACTGCCTGACGAATCCACCAGGTCGCATACGTTGAGAACTTGAATCCTCGGGTATAGTCGAACTTTTCGATTGCCCGAATCAGACCGACATTCCCTTCTTGGATTAGGTCCTCTTCCTCAACGCCTCGATTCTTGAATTTCTGAGCGATCGACATGACAAGACGAAGGTTTCCTACCGCAAGTCCTTCGGTCGCGGCATTCACCCGTGATTCACCTTTCTTCACACGACGGCTGATCTTTAGTAATTCCTCAGTGTTGTGACCAAGCTGCTTCTCGACCGCGCGAACCTGTGATCTCAATTCTGAGATCTTGTTTGCGTGCAGCGCCAATGCGTCGCGAACTCGCTTCGGTTGCGAGGCAACCAATGTCATCCACCGACGCCCGGTGATGTTCGGTTCGAATTCGCTCTCGTATGCGTGCTTGGCAACACCGGCCATCCGCACGATTCTTCGTAACTTGGTGCGGGCGGACTCTAACGGAGCCATGCTCGTTCTGAACAGATGCACGAAATCGAGATAGTGCGGCATCGTAAACTTGAAGAAACCGAATGCATGCTCAAGCTCGTTTCGCGAATTGACGGTGCGTCTCTGTTTGGGTTGTGCGTAGTACGCATCCATCACTTTCGTAAACCGCTTGAATCGGGTTTTCGCTTGATGTAAATTCGGAGGCGTACCCTTGGTATCTCGAGGTGCGTTGCTTGCAACGACATTAATCTTCGGTAACTCATCTACGACATCCAGATAACCGGCGACAAAGCGGTCAAGACGTCCGGACTCGAAGTGCGCTTCGAATAGCGCGCGAGCTTGTTCAACGACGGGTTGGATGGTTGCTAGTGCCGATAGAACCTCGCTCATGCCGTGATTCCTTGCACGGGCTAACTCAAGTTCTTCATCACGGGAAAGAAGGTCTAGCTTTGACAACTCGCGCATGTAGATATGCACGTTGTCGCGAATACTGGCTTCCGCCTTTTGAAGATGCGCTTCGATTTCATCATCGGGTTCCGCGATCGCAAAACCGTCGGTCGCTAGGCGCGACAGTAGATCGTCGATTCTGGGATCGTCGATCGCGACTTCGCCGTTGAACAGATCAAGGATGTCCTGAATTGAAATCAGGTCTTCTGAATCTGGGCGGAGCCGTAACTCTTCAACGAGATCTTTGTAATCGATACCAGCGATCGCATCTTGATTTATCTGTTCTTTACTGTAGTAAACGCTCATCGTTCTTCCCTTTGTCTTACTCTGTCGTCCATCACATTCGTGAATACATTGCCTACTTGGTTGCGCGTTAACTTCGAGATAGCCGACGCGACAATGCTTGATCTTTCAATGCAGCTTTCAGTGTGGTGCTTGCCTACCCTCCCAATTCCCGCGCAAACGCGGCATGACACGGGTAGTGTCACCGGTCTGATATAGCGTGCAGGTATACGCCACGTTTTGCGAAATCCAAAGTTTGAGTGCCCATGAGACACATGCGCGGCAAGAAAGTTCACAGTTTCTACAAAAAAAAAGCCTCATATATCGCAGTCCGCCTTACTGGATATATGGGGTCGAAATCGTGAATTTCAATGCGCATCGATTAGCCAGATTACGCGAAATCAGCGTAATCGATCGTACCTCACGCTGTTATTATAACACAGGACTCCAGTGTGCGGCTAGTCGCATGGTATTTGCTAGTCGATTGGTCATGCATCGGTCACGTTCGTACGCGATCGATGCAACTGCAGCGTCCCGAATTACGAGTGCATAATTTTGATTACGCACATACGTTGGCATTGTGCGATCATCTCGTTACCGTCAGAGCGCTCTTCACATAAGATTCGACCACGATGTGGTCATATGACTAGCCCCATGGGATTTAGAGTTTTTATCGACGGTCAAGAAGGTACGACCGGGCTCGAGATTTACGAGCACCTTAGCGGTCGTGACGACATTTCGTTGGTTCCCGTCGACGATCGCTTTAGGAAGGATTCTGTATACAAGCGAGAACGGTACGAGGAGGCTGACGTCGTCATACTGTGTTTACCCGATTTGGCAGCTAGGGAAGCGGTTGAACTCATGCCAGGTGCGCGATTCTTAGACGCAAGCACAGCACACCGTACGGAGCAGAACTGGGTGTACGGTTTACCGGAATTAGCGACGCAATCCCGAATTTCGGTTTCTAATGCACAGTACGTTTCGAATCCCGGTTGCTACCCTACCGGTTTTCTGTTAGCGGTGAGACCGTTGGTCGATCAGGATATCGTGCCCGATTCACAACGTTTGCAGGTACATGCCGTCTCCGGGTATTCTGGTGGTGGTAAGAAACTCATTGCTCTATACGAAACTCAGCGGGAACGGCTGATGGACACCAGAATCTATGGTCTCAACCTCGAACACAAGCATCGTCCAGAAATGCAGTGTCATGCGGGTTTAGAACACGCACCTTTTTTCTCACCAGCGGTGGGTCCTTTTTATCGTGGCATGGTCGTCAAGTTCGCACTCTCCAAAACGGATGCAGCTATGGTCAATGATGCTTGGAGCTCGAAATACGAGCATGAACCGTTTGTTCGAGTGTTACCGACAGGAGGCGGTGACATACTTGAAGATGGATTTCTAAGTGCTGAGCTATGCAACCATACAAATCGAGTCGATCTGCTCGTCTCCAGTAATGGTGAAGACGCCTTGGTTTGCGCGGTGTTGGACAACCTGGGCAAAGGTGCAGCGTCTGCGGCCGTGCAAAACCTAAATCTCATGCTGGGCATCGAGGAATCAACGGGTTTACGAGCGTTCGCATGAATCTCGAGACACTAGAGCGTGAGTTTGCGTCGCTTACGGCTCGAAATCTATCGCTGAACTTAACGCGCGGCAAACCGAGTAGCGCACAGGTCGCGCTTTCCGACGCACTGGACGGCATTCTTCATGGGGATTTCATCTGCGCGGATGGCATGGATGCCCGAAACTATGGTGGATTGCGTGGAATTCCCGAGTGTCGAGAACTCGGTTCCTACTTGACGGACTTTCCTGCAGAGCTTGTTTTCGCCGGTGGCAATTCCAGTCTCCAACTCATGTATCTGTTTCTCGAAACCATCGTTCACTACGGCTTGGCAGGAACAGAGTCTTTGAGAGGAAGATCGTGTAAAGCCATCTGTCCGGTGCCAGGTTACGATCGACACTTCGCAGCGACCGAACACCTTGGCGTAGAAATGGTTTGCGTTGACCTACAAGATGATGGTCCGGACATGGACCAAGTCGAAGACCTGGTTTTGAACGATCCGACCACGTCGATCATGTGGTGCGTACCGAAACACTCGAACCCAACAGGATGTACCTATTCGCAAGCTGTCGTTGATCGCATCGCTAAGTTACCATCTCTTCGAGAGGAGTCGCATGCGAATCCGTTCTTCGTTTTGTGGGACAACGCGTATGCGGCACATGATTTCGGTGATGAACCCGTTCAATTGGCATCGATTCACGATCATGCGAAGGCTTCAGGGACACTAGACCGAGTCGCAGCTTTCGCATCGACGTCAAAAATCACGCATGCGGGTGCTGGTGTTGCGTTCGTAGCAAGCAGTGAACGCGTTCTGAACGAGCTTGAAGCAAGATTGTCGGTGATGATCATTGGATTCGACAAGGTCAATCAGCTTCGTCATGCCCGGTTTTTGCCGAACCGCACGAGTCTTGAAGAGCACATGAGAAAGCATGCGGCGATCGTACGCCCATTGTTCGAAGCAACTGAAGGCGGACTACAAGAGCGGCTTGGAAATACAGGTCTTGCTACGTGGACTCAACCAACGGGAGGTTACTTCGTCTCTCTTGACGTACCAAAAGGACTCGCCAAGAAAGTCGTAGCGTTGGCAGATTCAGCAGGTCTGCAGTTGACAGCTGCGGGAGCGACGTTCCCTTACGGAGAAGATCCGGAAGATGCGAACATCCGTATCGCGCCGACCTTCGCCAGCGTCGATGAGGTCGAAGCTGCAATGTCGATCGTTGGCTTGAGTGTTCAGTTGGCTGCGGCACGTCGCGAAGTGAGCACTTGATCGGCTGGCGCGTCGAGTCCAACGACAAACGTTAAAGAGCTAAATGGATCAAGCTGACGCGATGCCAGACTCAGAACTTCTGTCATTCGCTGAATTAGGGTTGCCGAAGAGCGTACAACGGGCGATTGATGAGCTCGACTTCACAACCTGCACGCCGGTGCAGAGTCAAGTACTCCCGTATAGTCTTTCTCAATACGACGTTTGTGCTCAAGCTAACACAGGCACGGGCAAGACAGCAGCGTTTCTCACCACGATTCTGTCTCAGCATATCGAGTTTCCACGTAATCGGGCGAATCCGATTGGATCGCCTCGTGCGCTGATCCTTGCGCCTACGCGGGAATTAACAATGCAGATCAAACAGGATATGAATGCACTGTGCAAGTACACAGAGATCAGCAGTCTGGCGGTAGTGGGTGGCAAGAGAATAAAAGAACAGCGCGATGTACTCACGAATCGACGAATAGATGTCGTCATCGCGACCCCGGGTCGGTTACTTGATTTCATGGGACAGGGGCTACTCGACTTAAGTCGCGTGGAAATTCTTGTTATCGATGAAGCGGACCGAATGTTGGATATGGGTTTCATTCCCGATGTTCGTCGTATCGTGCGACAGACACCGGAACGCCGCCGTCGTCAAACCATGTTCTTCAGTGCGACGTTCAATGATGATGTAAGGCGACTGATTGATCAGTGGATGTTTGAGCCAATCCGAGTTGAGATTCCGTCTGAATCGATCGCAGCGGATTCGATTGACCAACGCTTCTGGATCGTCGGTCGAGACGACAAACGTCGAACCCTCTACGAATTTATGAAACAGTGCGACCCATCACGTACATTGATTTTCGTAAATCGCCGATCTGAAGTGAAGAAAGTGATGAAATCACTTCAGAAGCGGAAGGTTCGTTGCGAAGGTCTATCAGGTGACATGCCACAGCGCAAGCGCACCGCGGCATTGAATCGTTTTAAAAACGGTGAGATTCGTCATATCGTCGCGACGGATGTCGCAGGTCGCGGTCTTCATGTCGAAGGCATCACCCACGTGGTGAACTTCGATCTACCTGACGTTGTTGAGGACTACGTGCACCGCATCGGACGTACGGGACGAGCTGGCGCTGAGGGTATCTCGATTAGCTTCGTGTCTGAGGCGGATGGATTTGTGCTGCCAGAGTTGGAGGCGCTGCTTGGGCACAAGGTAAACTGCACGCGACCTGACTACGAACTAAATTAACGCGACAGGAGCGTAGAGCCGTAACGCGACCATCGTTAAATTCGTACTTGGACACGACACTGCTAGAGATTCGTAATGTCTGAGACGACCCGTGTAGGAATCGTGCAACTTTGCGCAACGGCCGACGTACCACGAAACTTGGCGACTACCGAAGAGCTGAGTCGACGAGCGGTTCAGGACGGTGCAGAGGTGGTTTGCTTACCGGAGGCGTTTGCTTATATCGGTTCTGACCGTGAACGATTGCCACTCTTAGAAGACCTTGACACGGGCGGTCCGATGCTCGAAAGTTGCAGGCGGATTGCTACTGACCATAAAGTCCATGTGATTGCGGGTGGCTTTCCAGAGAAAGCGCCCAATGACCGCGCGTACAACACTTGCCTTCATTTAGCGCCAGACGGTCACGTCGTAGCGGCTTATCGTAAGATCCATCTGTTTGACGTCGATTTACCAGATGGTACGCGGATGCTGGAATCTAGGAATACGTCACCTGGCGATTCCGCGGTCGTTACAGAGATGCCTTTCGGAACGCTTGGTTTAACGGTTTGTTACGACGTGCGATTTCCAAGACTATATCAAGATTTAGTCGACAAAGGTGCTATCGCTCTTGCCGTGCCATCGGCATTTGTGAAGTCGACGGGGCGCGATCACTGGCACGTGTTGTTGCGTTCGCGGGCCATCGAGTGTCAGTCTTATGTGATTGCACCGGCTCAATATGGCGATCACAATCATCGCAATCGGAAGTCATTCGGCCATGCCATGATCGTCGATCCATGGGGTTTGGTCATTGCGGAATGCACTGAAGAGAAGGATGACCACATCGTCGCCGAAATTGACCCAAGGGAAGTAGAACGGGTTCGATCACAACTACCAAGTCTTAAGAATCGGGGTGCCTGGGTTTGACTGAGATGTCACCGGGAATGAAATTCCTGGTCGCTACAGCTTGTTTGATCGTCATTCTTGCAGGCTTAAAGCTCGCAGCCGTCATCGTTACACCTCTGCTACTTGCGGTCTTTATCGCTACGCTAGTTGCGGCACCAGTTGGTTGGCTTGTCGCGAAACGGGTACCGGCTCCGCTGGCGATCAGTCTCACATTGATCGTGTTGGTCCTCCTCGTAATAACGCTTGGCGCCATCGTTGTTGAGTCTGCTCAGCAGCTATACGCAAAGCAGCCGGAGTACGTGGCAAAACTCAACTCGATGCTTGAATCATGGGAACCTACACTGATTCAGCTCGGCTTACCGACCACTATCAGACTTGAAGAGATTCTCAACGCCGCGACGATATGGTCGCTCGCGAGCCAAACACTTACTGGCGTTGGCAATCTCATTTCAAATAGTTTCTTAATCCTTCTAGTGTTCGTGCTGATCTTGATCGAGAGCGGCGCTCTGACGAAGAAGATGCGCAACCTCCTGAGCGCTACTGAATCGGACCGAACATGGCTCGACTCGTTTGCAACCAACATCCACCATTACATCGTTATCAAGACGATCCACAGCCTAGGTACAGGACTATTGATCGCTTTAGGTACCTGGTTACTTGGCGTCGACTTTCCGATTCTGTGGGGATTGTTGGCGTTTATTTTGAATTACATTCCCAACATTGGGAGCATCATTGCAGCGTTACCTGCAGTCCTAGTCGCGTTGGTTCAACTCGGGATGGGAACGGCGCTTGGTGTGATCGTGCTCTTTGTGGGTGTCAACGTCCTAGTCGGTAGTTTCATCGAACCGAGGTTCATGGGCGAACGGCTAGGTTTGTCGACGTTGGTTGTTTTTCTTTCGTTGATTTTTTGGGGGTATATGTTTGGAACGGTGGGTATGTTGTTATCGGTGCCGATCACGATGACGATCAAGATCGCGGCGGAGGCAAATCCAAGCACTCGATGGCTCAGTGATTTACTCGGTAATACCGTCGGGGACGACGAAATCGAGGCGGAATGAGCTACTTAGCCGACCATATTCAAGCGATGCGGGGCTACACGTATGGTGAGCAACCAAGCGACCTGTCGGTCGTGAAGTTGAACACGAACGAAAATCCATATCCACCGAGTCCAGTTGTCCGTGAAGTCCTGGCTAATCTTGATCTTGATGAACTGCGCCGGTATCCTGACGCCACGTCGTCGGCATTACGCGACCGGATTGCTGCGGAATATGGGCTAAGGTCAGAGCAAGTCCTCATCACGAACGGGGGCGACGAAGCGATTCGACTAGTTGCGACGGCATGCCTTACCCCCAATTCTGTGCTGATATCGACTGAACCAGGTTACTCGCTATACCTGGTTATTGCTTCCGTGTTAAACGCACGTTACATACCTATGCAGCTGGGTCATGACTTCCGTCCCGATCCGACGGCGGCGAATAGATGTATTGCACAACATGCTCGACTCGTGTGCATTCCCAACCCTAACTCGCCGAGTGGTGTTCTGATGAGTGTGGATGAGGTCGACGCGTTCGCTGCTCAGTTTCCCGGTCCGCTCTTGATCGACGAAGCGTACGTGGACTTCGTTGAGCCGGATCTCAAGCACGATCTTGTTCCGTTGCTCTCAAATCATCGCAATCTGCTTCTCCTTCGTACGTTTTCAAAGGGTTACTCGTTGGCTGGTGCACGCGTCGGTTATCTTCTTGGAGAAGAGTCGTTCATTAGCGCACTCTCAGAGAAGGTTCGTGACAGTTACAACGTCAACTGTGTATCGCAAGCGATGGCGTTAGCCGCATTCAGTGACATCGCGCATGCTCGCGAGACTTGGGACGCGGTGCGTACGGAACGTCAACGGTTGACTACGGCGCTAAGGAATGGCGGGTTCAATGTGCCCAATTCACAAGCGAATTTCGTACTCCCTCAACGCAACGATAGAACAAGCATGAGCGCAACCTATGAGCGATTGCGTATGCGGAACATACTCGTCAGGTATTTCAAAACACCACGTCTACATGATCGACTAAGGGTCACCGTCGGGTCGAGTTCGGAAAACGACGCATTTTTGGAAGCGCTCTTCACTTGTTGATCGAGTTGCTTTTCGAGTTGAGAGCGATCTGACTTAGTAATTGGCGCGAGTTGGCTACGTAACCATGAATACACCGTGTAATCCAACCATTAGATCGCTCGCGTAACGAAACAAGGCGATTCAGGTTGGTCCATCACGCCGCATAGAAGGATGCTGGGTCGACAAGCGACCCAACATCTCTTAACCGAATGTGAGGCGTTACTTGCGGCCGGTGATCCGCCTCAATTCCTCGATCGCTGGCTCGCCGAACGGATGCCAGTCCATTATTGGAACCATGAAGTGTCTTTCGTCGATCGCTACGTGATCGCGTTCAGCTTCACTCTTCGCTAAATCCAACATGCCGTGGGCTTCCGCCGTGACTCGTTGGAGAGGCAGTTCGTCGACCGGATTCTCAGTCGTCCTTGCTAGTTGGATTCGTTTGCCGACTTCGATGTATCGATTCAACGTACCCTTATCGAGATTTGATCCAAGCGCAACGAGTAAGTCCTCACGCCATTGAACGACATTCACACCAAGTTCGCGAAACCAGTCTTCGACGGGAGTACGCAATCGTAGAAATGCGAGTTGAATGCAGAAGTGATCGCACGCTTCGAATCCTTGATTCCGAGCTTCCGCTTCGGCTTTGGGTAAGAACGTGGTCAACCAAGGGTGTTGATTCACCCAAGCAGGCCAGAGTTCATGTTGCACGTGTGATGCAACGATCGTGGATTGGTTTTCGATTATTTGTGTACTCATCGGTGAGTCCTTCGCGACGCGGAAATGTTGCTGTGTAGGCTTCACCCGTCTTGCGCATGCGAGCGCGAATCTGACGTTTGAGTGTCTTGTGAGCCGTCATCATTACCTCCTACTGCTTAAGCACAGTCCCTCAGCGACCTGCTTAATGCAGGAGAACAATGACACTCCAAGGACGTAAGTCCCTTTTGCCTCGTAAGTGGTCTTGCCGAGGAAGACCGATGAGGTTACGCGCGAAGTTCGCGTGACTGAATCATAACAGATGTGAAGCGTTGGCAGGAATGTTGAGACTGCTGCGTTAGGTACCATCTAGCATCTGTAGATTCGGTTGTTCTTCACCCACGTGTAGGAGTTAATGTGAGTAAACCAGCTATTAGTCTTGCGGCCGTACCGGGACGAAGACTACGAACGCTTGAGCTTGTTGAGAGAATTGAAAACGGTGGGTTTTCTGGTATTTATGGACCCAGTATGTCGGATAGCTTAGCGCTTTGTACGGCACTAGCTTTTAAGACAAACAACATCCAATTTGGCACGACCATTACGCCAATCTACACCCGTCAAGTGCAGGACTTTGCGCAAGTTACTAGCTTTATTCATGAGGTATCCGAAGGTAGATTTCGATTTGGCATAGGTGTGAGTCACGAGACTCGTCCGGCTCAATGTGGACCGGGTAGCCGCTGGCCTGAACGCC
>JAPOVY010000060.1 GCA_026707905.1 Gammaproteobacteria bacterium
CTACCAAGGTCTCGGCTTCATGTCGACCCGATTGGAGCACCCAACGATTCAGGCAAGTGCGCATTCATTCGATGGTGCCTATTTCAGTGACAGTGGTAAGGTCAGGTTACAGTCTTTGCTCTTTGTTTCGGATATAGAAGGTACTGATAACGGGTACGGCGGTTCGTTCGAGATTGACTACGCACCTCGTCAAGGTGTTACGCACCAACTCCAGTACGATTCCTTTGACGATGAGATAAATCTGAACTATATGGGTTATCTTCCTCGCAATGACATCGATAAGATCGACTATCAGTTTCGAATGCGCAAGACGACGGATCGGTTCAAGGAACGTGACACCGATTTCAGAATTGAACGTGCTTTCAATGGTGCTGGTCAGGTCATCGATGCGTCGATACGATTCGAGCAGGATTTCACGTTCAATAACAACACAAGATTTCGCGTGCGCGCGCGACACAATCCTGGCAGTTACGACGATCGAAATAGTTTTGGGAATGGCACTTTCTTTGAAGACCCCAGATCCGGTCTCGAACTTCGATATTCGTCAAATTCGGCGCGTCGTTTCTACTACAGCCTATCGTCGGAATATCGCACGGAGTCTTTGGGTGGGGCAAACGTACAAAGCGGTTCCTTTTTGATCTGGCGACCATCAGATCGAATGACGATGCACGCTAGTATTTTTTACTCCAACCGAGACCGTTGGTTACTTTTCCGGGGTGATCGTCAGTTTACAGCGTTCGCAAGTGAAAGCTGGTCGCCGCGTTTTGGCACTGACCTCTTCATCACCGCCAAACAGCATCTTAGGATGGACTTGGAGTGGCGCGCGATTAAAGCTCATGAGAACGCGTTCTATCGATTGCCCGTCGACGATACGAGATTGGTAGAGGTCGATGATCCCTCACCAAACACGCTCGACGATTTTGCGATTTCGCGACTAAACATGCAGATTCGTTATCGTTGGGAACTAGCGCCAATGTCTGATTTATTCATTGTCTACTCCAAGAATTCTGAATTGCCTGGCGCCATTCAGTATGGGTTCGCTGAACAGTTTTCAAGGACGTTCGACCATCCGTTTTCAGAAGGCCTGGTCGTCAAATTGCGTCACCATTTAGGCACCTAAGAGCTCTATACAATCCTTCGCTCTACCGTGTCATTTGTATGGCGTGGTACCCCAATTCGATATAGCTACGAGTGAAGGTCGCGAACCACTTTGATACTGTCTCCTGATACTTGGATTGGTCGTGGATCGTGGCGCGTTACGACCGACTCAACTGGTGTTAAGTTCGAGTGCGTCATCAAGATAGAGGATGAAGGAAACGGAACTTCAATCCATGTGAACGTACTCACCGAAACCGACACTCGTATCAAGTATGACGTCTGGATCGTACCAGATGAAACGGGTCTTTACACAATTACTGTTAATAACTCGGGTCTCGCGCTCGAAGGTATAGGGAAACTAGAGTCGTTGCCTCATCTAGCGACACTTCGTTCAGAAGATGGCGACACCAATCTCGTCTTAACTGTTTTTGAAATGCCTGAGGTATTCGGTACGCGCGGTTTTTTCCGACACGGGCAGCACACATATACGTTCGAACTCGCGCTTCGCATGCGGGTAAAGGTCGTACAGGAAAACAACGAGAACGTCACAATCATCCCATTCAATCCGCGCGGCGGAACAAACTAGGAAAGCTCGTTCTCTATCAGGACCTTTCCTATCACTCTGCGTTCGGTGATCATCCGAAGACCTTCAGCAATTTGTGACATCGGAAAGCGATGGGACACATACGGTCGGATGCGGCCTGATCCGAGCCACTCAAGTAACTGCTTCTGATTTCGGGCTGACCACTCAGGAGCGTGACGCATCAGTCCGCCGATCGTAAAGCCGATTAGCTCGGCATCTTTGATGAGAAGGTGGTTTGTTTTCGCTAATGCGGCTCGCCCTCCTGTGAATCCAACGATGAGAATCCGGCCGAAAGGTGCGATGCAGCGCATTGACTCGTCAAAAACGTCTCCGCCTACGGGATCGTAGATCACATCAGCGCCTTTGCCTTCGGTAAGGTCCTTGACCTGTTCGCGGAAACCATCCGTGTAGTTAATCACTTCATCGGCGCCCATGTCGCTCACGACTTTGAGTTTTTCTTCCGTACTTGCAGTCGCAATCACTCTTGCGCCTAATAATTTGCCGACGTCGACAGCGGCGAGGCCAACACCACCCGCTGCGCCATGGATCAACAGGTTCTCGCCGGGTTGGAGACGACCTCGCTGTAGAGCGTACAGTGCTGTTGAGTAGTTACTGCGATATGAAGCTGCTGCTGCAAGGTCTGCTTTGCCAGGAATGCGTGTAGCGCGATCAGCGTCGACGACGACTTGCTCGATGCAACCAGATCCGACCATGACTTTGTCGCCAATGCTTAGTCCGTTTACATCAGAGCCAACTTCGAGCACTTCACCCGCGCCCTCGCCACCTACGACGAACGGCAACGGTGGTTTTACTTGGTATTCACCTTTCGACATCAAGACGTCGGTGAAGGAAATACTCCGCGCTTGAACATGGACGCGAATCTGGTTCGCTTCCGGCGCATCCGGTTCTGGTATGTCTCGCAGCACCAGCGCTTCAGGTCCGTCCAATTGCTCGCAAAATACGGCTTTCATCTAGAATTCCAAATGTAAGTGGTATTGAATACTTGCGTCGTTCAATTCAAGCGCCGCATGTAGTTCGTACTGATTTTATCAGTGCCCCGATGGCACAGTTGGATAGCGCGGCTCCCTCCTAAGGAGCAGGTCGAGGGTTCAAATCCTTCTCGGGGCGCCATCTCGCGAAGGGTCCTTTCTTGGGACATCCTTTGCACTTGATTCCGATGACATGGTTTACACTTTTTCTGGACCTTAGAAAACTGCATACCTCGAAGGCAAAATCGTTATCTCATAAGAGCAACTTAAAAAGTAGCGTATGGCGATATACCTCACGCACGAAGACTGTGAAGACCACGCCACTCCAGTAGGACATCCAGAATCACCCTCGAGGCTGTCAACTCTAAACGAGCATCTCAACCATTGCGGTTTACTCAGCGATGTGGCCTGTCAGACTCCGAGCTTGGCTTCTTTTGAGGACATCGCAAGAGTTCACAAGCAAGCGCTGATTGATCTGCTAATCGCGAATGCACCCAAGACTGGGTTGGTGCGCATCGATGCTGATACGGCATTTAGTCCAGGTTCACTTGACGCAGTAAGACGATGTGTCGGTGCAGTGTGTGACGGCGTAAAAGCCACTCTAGCAGGAGATGCAGATCGAGCGTTTTGTGGTGTGCGCCCACCTGGTCATCATGCGGAGAGCAACGGTGCGATGGGGTTTTGCATATTCAACAGCATAGCGGTGGGTGCGGCGGTAGCGCTTGACCAAGTCGACCGTATCGCCATTCTTGATTTCGACGCGCACCATGGCAATGGAACGGTTGAGATATTTCAGGACGATCCACGAGTGCTCTTATGCTCATCATTTCAGTTTCCGTTTTATCCCTACCGATATCAAGATGTTGATCGGCCTAATATCGTGAATGTGCCGATGAGCGCAGGTAGTGGCAGCGAGACGTTCCGTGAAGCAGTGTCTACGACGTGGCAATCTGCTATTGAGTCCCATCGTCCGGAGCTCTTTCTGGTCTCAGCAGGATTCGATGCTCACGAGGACGATCCATTAACACAATTGGCATTCGTCGACGATGACTTCCAGTGGATAACGCAGATGATCGTTGATTGGGCTGATCATTTCGCACAAGGCCGGGTCGTGTCGGTGCTCGAAGGTGGTTACGACCTTGATGCTCTCTGTCGTTGTAGTGAATTACACCTTGGTGCCCTGCTTTAAGTGATCAACATAATCGCACGACGGAGTTCGAAGCGATTTGTACTGTTCAATAACAACCCGCCGGACTTTCTCGCGTCGGGGACCATAGGTTGCTCACACTCGGATAAATAGTCTCTAGATAGCAAATGACAGACGTAGCGTTGATGGAGAGAGTAGTTTGGCCACGATGTAAGAGTGCATTGTCTACGAATACTCGTCGATTAGCGGAAATAAACAAGCTTGTTGAAGCACGACTTAAAGACCTATCCGTCGAACAAAAAGTTGCTCAACTAATACAGGCTGAACTTGCATCCGTAGAACCTGAAGATATACGTCGGTTTGGGTTAGGTTCGATCCTCAATGGTGGCGGCGTATCCCCAAATGCGAACAAGCGTGCTTCGATCGAGGATTGGTGGAATCTAGCGAATGAATTCCAAACTGCTGCTCGCGAAAGTGAAGCGGGTATACCAATTTTCTGGGGTACTGATGCAGTACATGGACACAACAATGTGTTCAGTGCGACCATCTTTCCGCACAACATTGCGCTCGGTGCGGCTAACGATTCAGACCTTGTGGAACGACTTGGTGCTGCGACGGCAAGAGACGTGCTAGACACCGGAATTGATTGGGTGTTTGCGCCCACGTTAGCGGTACCGTGCGACTATCGATGGGGTCGAACTTACGAGGGATACTCACAGGAACCGGAAATCGTTGCACGTTTAGGTAGCGCCATGCTGTGCGGACTTCAGGGAGATCCTGCATCGACCGAGTTCTTTGACGAGAACCACGTCGTAGCGACTTCTAAGCACTTTGTCGGCGAAGGCTCGACACTCGATGGCATCGATCAAGGTGACGCGCTCTGTAGTGAAATTGACCTACTCAATATCCATGCGTTAGGTCATATTGCGGCATTGAAAGCGGGCGCCCAAGTTGTGATGGCGGCGTTCAATAGTTGGAATAACGAAAAGGTTCACGGATCCTGGTATCTACTCCAAGAGGTACTAAAGGATCAGATGGGATTCGACGGATTTGTTGTGTCGGATTGGGATGGCTTTGCGCAGCTCGATGGTGATCCAGAAACTGCTTGTATTCGGAGCATAAACGCTGGCGTCGACATGCTAATGGTCAGTTCGGATTGGCGCGGTGTCTACGAGCGAGTGCTGAACGCTGCGAGGATCGGCGAAATCGACGACGTTAGACTCAACGATGCGGTAGGACGCATATTGCGTGTCAAGGCGCTGAGAGGCATGCTTACGCCAAATTGGCGGCTACCTTCAACGCGGTCGAAACAGACACTAGGTTCGAATTCAAAGCGCGAGCTTGCTCGCGAAGCGATTCGTAAGTCCTTGGTGATGCTAAAGAACAGCAATGGACTGCTACCGCTAGAAACTAAGAAACGGATCGTGGTTGTTGGTAAGTCCGCACGCGATATCGCGCAGCAATGCGGCGGATGGACCTTAACTTGGCAAGGCACGAATAACGAAACGGACGACTTCCCTGATGCTGTTTCGATTGAAAGCGGCATTCGCGGTGTGATATCGGCTGGCGGTGGCGTCGTGTCCTTCATAGATGAAGTCGACGACGAAACCGATGCGGACACTGCCATCGTTGTGTTCGGCGAAGAGCCATACGCGGAAGGTGAAGGCGACCTGAACCACTTGAGCTTTTCACAAGACGATTCTCTGCCGTTGGCTCAAATGAAAGCTTTAAATGCTCGAGGTATTCCCGTCGTCGCACTGTTTTTAACGGGACGCCCAAGATGGATAAATCCCGAGCTTAATGCTTCCGATGCGTTTGTCGTCTGCTGGCTTCCAGGTACTCAAGGTGGTGCTATCGCAGACGTTTTATTCAAGGATTCCGCGAATACGGTTCGCTATGACTTTACTGGGCGACTGGCTTTCTCCTGGCCACTCGATTCATCCCTTACGTGTATCGATCGTGATTCGAACCAACCGGACTCGTACTTACCGGTCGGTTATGGGCTCACCTACGAGGAGAAGGTGTCGTTCGAACAACTGAGTGAGACGGACGTATCGATGGGTACCTCGCTTCGAGGACCGAGTTTTCAGGGAAGCTACAACTATCCCAATCCGTGATGGCTCGTTAGCTGACACCTCATACAACACGGAGATTGGTTTCTCGAGATGAGTGAATCCCACCACGAAACTGCACCGTCTGATCGAATTCGGCTTGACCATAAATTAGCGTACGGGTTAGGTTCCCTTACGAACAACATACTCGCCGCAGCCAGCGGCAACATGATCATCGTTCTCAATCTCGCGTACGGTATGAACCCGGCGTGGGTCAGTTTATTGGGCAGCATCCCTAGACTAACAGATGCGTTAACTGACCCGTTAATGGGCTATATATCGGATAACACCCGTACAAGATGGGGAAGGCGTCGCCCGTATATATTCATCGGCGCCATCGCGGCGAGCTTGATCTTCGTCTTATTGTGGCAGATACCGGGTGGATTGAGTCACGGTGCGCTGTTTGTGTACTTCCTGCTGATTTCGCTGCTTTTCTTTCTCGCATATACGGTGTTTGCGACACCTTGGGTTGCGCTTGGCTACGAACTGACGGCCGACTATCACGAGCGTGTACGGCTAATGGGTGTTCAAAACTTCATTGGCCAATTCGCATGGACGATTGCATCTTGGTTTATAGCGTTTATGACACTGCCGTTTTTTGTGAATATGGCTGAAGGTGCTTCGTGGCTTTCAATCGCCGTTGCCGCAGCATGCATTCTCACGGGAATTGTTCCCGCGCTGGTCCTGCGTGAGCGATTTGCAGACGTTTCGCCGACGCGAGTGGACACAACGTCGCTCTTGAATCGTGCTTGGCATGAACTCTATCTTTTCGCGCACGGATTTCGGGAAACGGTTGTCAACAAGGACTTTCTATTGCTCGGTGGTGCGACGTTTCTTGTATTCAATGGTTTTCAGCTGATAGCCAGTTTTCAAACCTACGTGATCATCTTCTACCTTTACGGTGGCGACAGCGAAGCCGCTGCGCCGCTGCTCGGGTGGTTCGGTACGTTGAATTCGATCGCAACGTTCGGGGTGATTGCGCTCGTAACGGTGATAACTCCAATAATCGGAAAACACCATACGTTTTACGCATGTATTGGAATTTCGGTCATTGGCTACGCCTCCAAGTGGTTCTTATATTCCGTTGAGTATCCATATCTCATACTAGTAGCAGCGCCACTGATCGCATTCGGGTTAGGTTCGATATTCACCCTAATGGGATCGATGATTGCCGATGTTTGTGATGTGGATGAACTGAAGACTGGTGAACGACGTGAAGGAATGTACGGCTCGGTATTTTGGTGGGTCGTCAAGCTTGGGATGGCATTAGCCATAGGGTTGAGCGGACCGCTACTAAACGTAACAGGATTTGATCAAGAATTAGGCGGTAATCAGTCCGTACAGACGTTAATTTGGATGCGCGTGTTCGACGTACTGGTGCCGACCATCTCTTCAATTTGTGCAATCGTGTTGATTCGTGCTTATAGCATTACGGAGAATCGAGCGTATGAAGTACGGGCTCAACTCGAAAGTCGCCGGGGCACGCTCTAAACGTGGTCCAAACTGACAACGATCTGTTAGGGTTGAGTGCAATTCGGAGGGAGACCGTGAGAGGAAGCGATCGCTTCATTGGCTTCCCAAACACGCATTAGATTTTCACCGAGAATCTTGCGAAGCGACTCATCGTCATAGTCTCGGTCACGCAATTCTTGGATGAGGTTTGGAAACATTGAGGCATCTTTGAGTCCAATCGGCAGCGTGTCGCCGACACCATCGAAATCAGAACCCAAACCAACCGCCTCTACACCAACGAGCTCAACGACCCGATCGATGTGATCAGCTACCGTCGCGACGGTAGCAAATGGATATGGGTTTTTCTCAACGTACTCTGCATAGAAGGCTTGTCGTTCTTCAGGTGTCAGTTCTGCCGATGCGCTGGCTTCTTCTCGTGCACTGTCGAACGCGTTACGCCAATCGCGAGATTCGTTTGATACGAAGCTACTACCGAAATTTATATGCACTACGCCGCCGTTCTCACCTAACGCGACAACCAGGTCATCAGGTATGTTGCGATGGAAACCAGGAATGAAATGTCGAAGCGAAGAGTGTGTCGCGACCACAGGGTTCTCACTAAGCTCGAGCACTTGCCATGACGCCTTGTCCGTGAGATGAGAAATGTCGATCATGATGCCTTGACGATTCATTTCACGCACGAGTTCTCGACCTGCCTCGGACAAACCCTGTAGAGGTTCATTCTCGTCGTAACTTGAATCGGAGAATTCGTTCGAGCGGGAATGGGCGAGCGTGACGTATCGGATACCGAGGTCGGCAAACTCCTTCATGTTTGTGGGATCGCCTTCCAAAGGACTTCCGTTTTCTAATCCCAATGCAAATGCGAGTACGTCAGCCTCGTGGAGTTTTCGGACATCAGCCACGCACGTTGCGATTCCGATCTCGTCAGTGGCGTCTGCAGTTTCTACAACCCAATCGATCTGTTCGAGCGCAATGGCTCTGCTGGTGCCTTCCTCGGCTGCAGAAGCAGGTGTATAGATCGACATGAATGCGACCGACAAACCTCCTTGTTGAGCTCGCGGTAGGTCAAACTGACCGGTGTTGGTACCGTCGAAAATGTTTAGCGGGTTCCGATAGTTGCGATACGGTGTGTCGATGTGTGTATCAACGATCAGAAACTCGTCGCTAGGTGTATCAGCCCAATTCAACTGTGCGCTACATATCAGCGTCATAGCAACGCAGGCGATCCCGATACCATGATTTTTAGATTTAGTCAAGACGAGTCCTTTCTCAGATCCAACCAACGAACATAGTCTGCTTTAGTGTCAACATCCCAGACTTGATCGAGGCATTTAACGCTAAGACCCAACGTATTTGCGACACCAATGGTCGCGCTCAGAACGCTTTCCGTGCTCCAAGGTATATCGTGGAATAGCTCTGGCTTCGGTTCGTGCATGCCGATGAGTACATAACCACCATCCTCTGTCGGTCCGAGTACGAGATCGTGTTCAACCAGCGCATCGAATGCCTTCTCTATGTAATCGGTCGTCATCAACGGGCAGTCGCCACCGACGAGAACGATGACGCCGTCCTCGAAACACGCGAGCATTCTCTGCCCTAAATCACCATCACTTTGCGGTTTCGCAGACAAACCAAGTAACCAGTTCTGGTCTTCGCTTAAACCGTCTACGTATACCGTCGTAAGGAAGCTCTTTGCACATCGAAGTGTATTGGTGAGTAATTCGTAATAGCAATGACGAGCGATTTCCCGTCCGATTTCTTCACCGAGGCGGCTCTTTATCTCCGATGAGTCAGGACTTTTCGTGAAGACTGCTAGCCGATAGTCGGACACTTTTTTCGAGAAACCGGTAGTTTTCAATTGAGCCTGCACGCGGGTCGACGATACGCGCGTCGTTTCATTCGTAGTAGCGCTTTGCGAGATTCTCAGGCGACGCCCCAAAGAAATAAAGGAGTCGACATGTCCACATCTTTAGGATCGTCCGAATGACACCTTCCTTTTCCCATTTACGCGCGGAAACGGACAGGGCGACAGGAACCTGTGTACCCCGGTGAAGTCGTCGTAACAAACGACTGCACTCGACATCCTCCATCAGGTGTATTGCTGGAAATCCACCAATGCGGTCAAGCAACTTTCGGCAGACGAACATCCCCTGATCGCCGGTAAAGATTGAGGTAACTCTAGATCGCCAGTTCATCATGGATGCAATCGTGTTCAGCAGAATCGAACGACCGGTGAGTTTGACCTTGAACGCGCCCCATCCCTTAACAGCAAGCGTGTCACGGAGTGCCAAGAGAGCGTTTCTCGACACACGCACATCGGCGTGAAGTATCCAGATCCATTCTGCATCCGTACGAGAGATCGCTTCCGCGATTTGTGTCCCACGGCTTCGTGGCGAACGAATATAGGTGACCTCGCTTGATTCGTCCATAGTGTACGAAGATTCATCCGCGTAACTAACTACGATCTGCCGGAAAGATCCGTTCTTTAGATCAATCAGCAAGTCGCGTAAAGGTTGAGCATCCTGAAATACAGGTATGACGACGCTGACATTCTCGAGTTGAATTGGAGGTATCGGATTAGCCGATCTCAATCAGCCGCACGCTCGAAATAGCGATTCTCAAGAGTCCGTTGGTTTTCGTATATCGAGCCTTGATACGGTGCGCGAGGGAGCGGAACTTTTACAGGTACGTCTGCCATACGAGGTCGAAGTGTCGCTTCGCCGCTGACGATCCTTGAGTTAAAACCCTCGACGTCGTCGAGATGTTCCACGCCGGCGAGTGGCCACGCATCGGCTGCCGTGTATTCATAGAACAGGACTCGGCGCGACTTCGAAGATCGGTTGATCATGGATCCATGAACCAACCTAGCATGATGGACTGTCATGTCCCCTGCTTTGCCGTAAACGGGTATTGCGTCCGCCGTATCCAAGTTCTGTGTCGTCGCATTAATTGCGCCACAAAACGCACCATCGGCATGGTGATCGTAGACCGGACCTCGATGCGAACCTGGTAGAAACATCACCGGACCATTGGTCTCATCCATGTCGTCAAGCAAGATGCCTGCTGCGAGGACATCGTCATTTGTGTGTGGGTAGAAAGCCCAATCCTGATGCCACTCAACTGGTGATCCATACTCAGCCGATTTCATATTGATCTTGCAGCCGGCCCTTAATCTGATGTCGTTTCCTAGAAGCGGTCGTAGCACAGCCATCACGCACTCGTGGCCTGCAAGTTCACGGTAGAAGGGATGTGCGAGTTGCGGTGTTTTGATCCGACGAACCCGAGGATTCTCAGGTGTATGAGATGGTTCTAGATCGAGTACGGGTGTGTGCTCAGTCAGGCCTTTCGCAGATGCGACGATTTCATCGGTTATTACCCGCAAATCGTCGAGTAATTTCGCCGGTAGCGCTTGTCGGACGATCGTGTAACCGTCCTTCTTATATTGCTCGACTTGTTGACTCGTCAGCATTTCGTCGTAGAGGATTCGTTATCGGGTTTGTGAATTCTTGCGAACAGCGAAGTTTAACTAGCGTCTGATTTCTCGAATATACTCACAAGCACAAGAACGCTAATCATCAACGATGATCTAAGGAGTGGGGAGTGGAACTTTTAGTAGAACTGAACTGGTGGGCGATCATCGTCGCCTCTTTAATCTCCTTTGCGATCGGCTGGCCTTGGTACGGGCCGATTTTCGGTTCAGCGTGGCTCGATGCACTTGGTAAATCAGCTGACGAGCTCGAACCTAGCCCAAAACCGTTCATCATCAGTCTGGTCACGACATTGATCACAGCATTCGTAATGGCAGTGTTAATTTCATGTCTCGGAATCGCTACCTGGTTCGACGGTGCAATCCTAGGACTCGCAGTCGGTATCGGTTTTATTGCGGCTTCGAATGTATCGGACGCTGCCTTTTGTGGTTGGAGTTGGAAACTTGTCGCGATTCAAAGTGGATACAGGGTTGTTTATTCAGTGATCATGGGGATCATTCTTGCGATTTGGCAGTAAGTACTGATTGAGCCACGTCATAACGTTTCATCGCGTTGTCGATAACGAGCTCGCGATCCTCAGCTAGGACATAGCACGAATCGACCAGCTCGTCAGTCAAACGTGTCACGCTCGCGCGGCAAGCGTCGCGCGACTCAGGTATGCAATCGACACCGTCGAATACGGAAAAACCGGCGAATGTCGCTGTTTGATCCGATGCACCGTGCGATGGGTGCCGTGGATTCCAACCAGAATGGATTCCGATAGGAACAGCTATTTCTGGAAGCCGAATACCAGCGACTTCATTTAGTGTCACGTCGACGTTTGAGACCATACGAGGGTAGGGTTCAATCAATTGCGCTGGATGTCGACACACGCCATCGTCTATAGCTTCACCCAAGTCCGTGTACCACAATCCCGGCAGCTTGTCTGGATTAGGCAGAGCTCGAAAGCGTGGTGATCTCGCGAACTGATCGATTACGTTAGCTCGACTAACGAGGGAGTGATCACTAAGCCGCGGATAGCGAGACTCCGGTGGTTCAGTTCCATCGCGTATCCAAGCGAGGGCGTTGTACAACACCGCGCGAAGTAATGGCGTATAAGAAATGGTGTTGAGTGGATATGGCAATTGTTCGCCAGTGGGTAAAAACTGGTCTGTTAGCGGCAGAACGCCGTTGATATGGTGTGTGCCAGCGAACAAGTAGATGCGTTCGTTTTCACTGGGTGTTATGTCATGTGTTCCTTCTGTGGACACATGGATGAGCGCGGCGTCACCGCGCCAGTATTCCCACGACGTATTGGTACTTAACACCTTTGGTGCGTTGTTGCAACGATCTGCCAGTCCTTCCTGCCGACCCGATAGCTGATCTAGCGTCGAGCTCGCGGCGAATGGAAACCGTTGACCTGCGGCAGGCACACCCATGCTGCCTGGTTGTGCGAATCGGTGGTTGAAGTCGCCACGTTGACCTCCTGCGATGTGTGGAATAACCGCGTCGAACACTTGGCGCCCGTTCTCATCTTCGTTCAACCCTTCGTACACGAAGTTTCGGAGCACACGACCCGTTTGAGATGCGCCGTATCCGATTGCTAGAGACGGATTGTTTTCAGGCCAATCAAAGTCGTACTTGAAGTAGGCGGCTGCATCGCGAAGAGCGAGTAAACCGAGACCAACAACTGGCGCGCCAATCGTTTCGTAGACAAGCGTATAGACGACGCCTTTCGAGAACCCACCGTCTTTTGAAATGTATTTAGTGTTAAGGTCAAACTCGCCGTCACGAACTCTGCCGAAACGCCAAGAATCTTCATCTATTTTCTCGTAAGGCGCGTTTGTGTGCGTACGTTGGAAGAGCCTTCCTTTCCCGGTGGGTTCGTATGTGAATACGCCGCCTTGACCGACGAGCAAAGACGTCGTATCGCGATTCGGTTGCATTTGGGAAATCGATTCACCAGAAATCCGTTCACCGTTCAGGCGCGCTTCGGGAACCTTGAGATGCATGCCGTCGGCATCAAATTGCCACCCCACCGAGAGTACCGCGAAACCGTGCCGGAACAGGAAGCCGTCGCCACTCGGCGTCGCAGTAGTCTGAAGTTCGGCGGGCGCCGGTCGATTGAAACTAAACGCTGTAGGTCGCCCCCTGTTAGGTACGTCGACCAGCAAACACGATGGCGTCGTGTTTTTCGGATAAACCAAACGTGCATTTCCTTTGAATTGCACGTTTTTGCCTTGTGAAAGTGGGACTTTATCTAAGTCTGAAATGCGTGAATTCGCGACATGCTGAGGATCGACTTCGTACTCGATTTCCAAGACCGCGACCTCAAATTCACCGTAGCTGTCGAACACCCTTCGATCGGCGTATGGATTGCTTGATTGAAGCGTCACAGATCGTACGGCCAAAGTGAATTCCTCGTTACAGATTGCCTAGCCGAAATACATGGTAGGTAGTTGCATTTAAGTGAATAAGCGTATCACGCGAACACAAAATAGTATGGGCGCAAGAGAGTCGTCTGTTCACTAAAATTTTGTTCCCTTCGAGACAGTGCTTTATGTCGGAACAGTCACCCTCAGCCGCTCACGATTTCATCGGTAAAGAGTACGCAGCAGGATTCGTCACCGACATCGAACAGGAGACTATCCCGCCGGGTCTCGACGAAGCGGTCATAAAGGAAATCTCTGAACGCAAGAACGAGCCAGAATGGTTGCTCGATTGGCGTTTGCAGGCCTACCGGCGCTGGTTGGAGATGCCAGAACCAACCTGGGCAAAGGTGGACTATGAACCGATTGATTACCAGGCGATTTCCTATTTTGCGGCGCCTACGGGGGATAAACCAAAGAGTCTTGACGAAGTAGACCCGGAGCTTCTTCGAACATACGAGAAGCTCGGAATTCCGCTTCATGAACAGGAAATGCTAGCTGGCGTCGAACGAGATCCTGACACACCACGTGTTGCGGTCGATGCGATATTTGACAGTGTGTCCCTGACGACAACATTCAAGAAAGAACTGCAAGAGCATGGCGTAATCTATTGTTCGTTTGGTGAAGCGGTCGAGAATCACCCGGAGCTTGTCCAACAATACCTTGGTACGGTGGTGCCCCCATCGGACAACTTCTATGCGGCACTTAACTCCGCCGTCTTTAGCGACGGTTCGTTCGTATACATTCCAAAGGGCGTTCGCTGTCCGATGGAACTCCTGTCGTACTTCCGAATAAATGCTCAGAACACGGGACAATTTGAACGGACACTGATCATCGCCGACGAGGGTTCCTACGCAAGTTATCTTGAAGGTTGCACCGCACCGATGCGAGATGAAAACCAGCTCCATGCTGCAGTTGTAGAGTTGGTGGCGCTCGAAGATGCGTCAATCAAGTACTCGACGGTCCAAAACTGGTATCCCGGTGATGAAGAAGGTAATGGTGGGATCTACAACTTCGTAACGAAGCGTGGCGTTTGTCGCGGTGCTCGATCTCACATCAGTTGGACCCAGGTTGAAACTGGTTCAGCGATTACATGGAAGTACCCAAGCGTTATATTGCGAGGGGACAACTCGGTCGGTGAGTTCTACTCTGTAGCCATCACCAACAATCATCAACAGGCTGACACCGGGTCAAAGATGACTCACATTGGCCGCAACACGTCTAGTACCATCATTTCGAAAGGCATCAGTGCTGGGAGCAGCTCGAACGCGTATCGCGGTCGTGTACGTATGAATCCCGGTGCAAAACAGGCGCGGAATTTCACGCAGTGTGATTCGCTCCTCATTGGTGGAAAGTGTGCGGCACATACATTCCCAACGATTGAGTCGCAACGGAGTGATGCCATTGTTGAACACGAAGCCACGACGTCCAAAGTGAGCGAGGATCAACTATTCCTGTGTCGTCAGCGCGGCATCGATGCGGAAAAAGCGGTTGCGATGATCGTCAACGGTTTCTGTAAGGAAGTGCTTCGCGAACTACCCATGGAATTCGCGGTAGAAGCATCCAAGCTCCTTGAAGTTAGCCTAGAAGGTGCGGTTGGTTGAAATTGCTCGAGCTGCGGGGGCTGGTTGCGAGCGTTGACGAAAAACAGATTCTGAATGGAATCGATCTAACCGTTAATGCAGGCGAGGTTCACGCCATCATGGGACCTAACGGTTCGGGAAAGAGTACGTTGTCGAATGTACTCGCTGGTCGCGATGGCTATACCGTCACTGAAGGTGACATCGAACTGATGGGTACGCCGGTGAACGGTATGTCGGTTGAGGAAAGGGCACTTACGGGGTTATTTTTAGGTTTCCAACATCCGATTGAAATTCCCGGCGTTACCAACATGGAATTCCTGAAAGTTGCAATCGATAGCCATCGTATCTCGATCGGTGAAGAGGAGATGAATACACGGGATTTCATGGTGCAGGTGCGTGACATTTCAAAGCGCTTAGAACTCAGCACTGAATTCCTCAAGCGTTTTGTCAACGTAGGTTTTTCTGGTGGCGAAAAGAAGCGCAACGAAATTCTGCAACTGATGCTCTTACGACCACGACTCGCATTTCTCGATGAGACAGACTCTGGTTTAGATGTCGATGCTTTGCAGGTTGTTGCGAAAGGCATCAACGAGTTCCGATCCGGAGATAACGGCGTTGTGCTCGTCACGCACTATCAACGGTTGCTTAACTACATCGACGTGGACTTCGTACACATCATGGTCAATGGCACCATTGTGAAGTCAGGCGATGCGCAATTGGCACATGAGGTCGAAGCACAGGGTTACGCTGGTTTAGGCAAAGCGTAATGGCGGTTACCCAAACCGCCGTTGCAGCGCAGGGCGATCTGCTGAACCGGTTGCTTGAAAAGGAGGTGCAGGAAACTCCTTGGCTCGATCGGAGTGCGTCACGATCGAAACTGAACTGCGTTGGTTTGCCCATGCCTTGGAAAGGGCGTTGGCAATACACAGATTTTCAGGCACTAGTCGAGGACGCACTGACGCTAGACGGATCCGAAGATGCGCTCCAGGCATGTGATGGCATCGAGGTGAATCGCCTCGACCAACCAAGTTCTGAAGCACAGGCGATAGATCCGAACACCAACGAGGTTGTAAGTGAATTCCCATTGGTCGACGTCAATGGCCTTCTTTTCCGATCGGGTACGAAACTAGATACGACCGCGCAATCGGCGCGTTTGTCGATTACTGATGCCACGGGATCGGTAGATCGACATCTCATCTCGGTAGCGGAAGATGCCAACCTTCAGGTAGAAGAGAGTTTCCGGAGTGGTAACCGTGTGACACTCTGCTACGTGCGACAAAACGCGACACTAGAGTACGCACTGACGATGCCGCGAAGCGAGAAACTTGGCTACCACTGTATCGTTGTCTGGCTCGCGAAAGATTCGACGTTAAAGCTGCATCTTGCGTCGAAAGGTAGCCAAATACGCCGTAATGATGTGATCGTAAATACGATCGGAAAAAACGCGAGCGCTACATTGAGCGGTGGCTGGCTTGTCGATGAAAGAGATCATCTGGACACTCAGATCTACATGAATCATCGCGTCGGGAGCACGCATAGCGAGCAGTCGTTTCACGGCGTGGTAGACGATCGTGCACGAAGTGCGTTCAGTGGATTCATTCGCATCGATAGAGATGCAAGTGCATCCGAAGCGCACCTAACGAACCGTAATATCGCACTTAGTCCGCTTGCCCGTGCACACGCACAGCCGGAACTAGAAATCTACACCGATGATGTCATATGCTCGCATGGCGCAACGACGGGTCATCTTGACGCCGACTCCCTATTTATGATGCGATCCCGAGGTATCGATGAGGATTCCGCGAGAGCCATGCTGACCAAGGGGTTCTTGCGTCAAGTCGTTCACTCAGAGGGTGGTACTTCGCTACTGCAACTATGAGTGCCTTTCGTGACGCGTTTCCGTTGTTCACCAAGCGACTGGACGACGTCTACCTTGATAACGCAGCGACCACACAAAAACCGCGATCTGTGCTGGATGCTGTGCAGACGTACTACACCGAGCATAACGCAAATGTGCATCGTGGCGTCCATGCACTCAGTACGCTAGCGACCGAGGAGTTTGAACGCAGTCGGCAAGCGGTGGCCAAGTTCATTAACGCGCCTAAATCAGAAGAAGTGATCTGGACTCGAGGTACGACAGAGGGCATCAATCTAGTCGCTTGGACTTATGGCGTGGATGTGTTGCGTCCTGATGACGAAATTGTCATCTCCGAGATGGAACACCACTCGAACATTGTGCCGTGGCAGATGGTCTGTGAAAGAACCGGTGCACGGTTGAAAGCCGTGAGCGTATTACCGAACGGTGAACTGGATCAGGATCACTACGAATCCCTCCTTTCGTCTCGTACCAAGATCGTTTCACTCGCACATGTATCGAATGCGTTGGGAACCGTCAATCCGATTCGAGAGATGATTTCTAAAGCCAGACACGTCGGCGCAACGACAGTCATCGATGGTGCGCAAGCTGCGCCACATTTGACAATCGATGTGCAGGACCTTGATTGTGACTTTTACGCTTTTTCAGCTCACAAGATGTATGGACCGACCGGAATCGGCGCTCTTTATGCGCGCGAGAGCCTAATGGGCGATGCATCCCCGTGGCAAGGTGGCGGTGAAATGATTGAGGAAGTACGTCTCGAGCGGACGACGTATCAGCGGATGCCGTATCGCTTCGAAGCCGGTACGCCGAACATTGCTGGCGCCGTTGGGATGAGGGCAGCAGTTGAGTACTTAAATTCGTTGAATGATGATGAACTACACGTGCACGAGACCGATCTGCTGCGTGACGCTACGTCTGGCTTACTTCAAGTTGAAGGTGTCCGGATCGTAGGCGAAGCCACACACAAAGCGCCAGTTGTCTCATTTAACCTTGAAGGCGCGCACCATAGCGATGTCGGCGTGCTCTTAGACAACCAAGGGGTTGCGGTCCGAACAGGTCACCATTGCGCGATGCCATTGATGGCGAAATTTGGAATTCCGGGTACCGTGCGAGCGTCATTCGCAATCTATAATTCAAGCGAAGACATTGAAAAACTCATAGCTTCGGTCGAAAAGGCCCGCGAAATCCTTACGTCTTAACGTTCTACCCGTGCAAACTGCTTCTTTTGATCCATCTGCCATCTCGTTGAGTGATTCGGCGCAGCAACACGTACGAAAACAGCTCAATCAGGAGAACGCATCGGGCTTACAGTTACATGTGACCGAAAACGGCTGTAACGGGTATATGTACGCGCTCAAATTCCTTGATGCGATTCCGGAAGATTCGCGCGTGTTTGAATTTGACGACGAAGTGAAGGTCGTGGTAGACAACCTACACTGGGATTTACTCCGCGGTACTCACATCGACCTAGTAACCGAGGGTCTAAACTCTTCTCTCAAGTTCGAGAATCCGAACGCTGACACTCATTGTGGGTGCGGCGAGAGTTTTTCACTCCGTGGAACGTAGGGTCATTCCAGTCCAGCGTACCGTTACGGCTCGACTCGTCCCAACAGGTACCGAACTTACCATCCCCGAAGGCGTATTCGTTACGCTTACGCAAGCTCTCGGGGGTACCTATACCGTCGTACACAACGGCAACATGGCACGCATCGAAAGCGAAGATGCAGATGCGTTGGGCTTTGAACCGGAAGTACTGACCTTTGAAGCGCCACCCGATGGCAAGATTTCTGAGGAACAGGTGTGGCAAGCGCTCCGCACCGTACATGACCCGGAGATTCCAGTGAACATTGTCGATCTCGGTTTGGTATACGATGTGGCCGTGAAGGACAACCAAGTCGAAATCGAAATGACATTGACTGCGCCCGGTTGCGGTATGGGTCCAGTGCTAATCGAAGATGTAAAACGACGACTACAACGGGTACCGCTGGTAGATGACACGAGCGTAACGTTAGTGTTCGATCCACCGTGGTCGCGCGACATGATGTCCGAAGAAGCACAACTTGACCTAGGTTTGTTTTAGTAACGTGCTTACCCTGGCTGAAGTCAAGGAAACGTTCGAGTTTCTCGATGACTGGGAAGATCGATACCGTTACATCATCGACTTGGGTAAAGGGCTACCGAATATTGCAGATGAACTTCGCGCCGAAGAGAATCTCGTCAAAGGATGTCAGAGCCTAGTGTGGATCGTCATAAGTTACGAAGAGAAAGAAGATCAGGTCACGATTCAATTAGATAGCGACGCATTCATTGTGCGTGGTCTCATTGCCATACTGATGACGGTATTTCAGCGTCAATCACCTAGTCAAATTGTTGACGAAAACGTTGAAGAACTGTTTGCGGAGTTAGATCTTCTGTCACATTTAAGTCCGACGCGTGGAAACGGGCTTCGTTCCATGGTATCGCGTATCAAGCGTGAGGCACAGGGCTTACTCGATCAACGAGCGCTCGCATAGCTTCTCAATCGATCCAGTTTAGTTAGGTAGTTAGGCTGATTCGCATCGACTGATTCAGTAATCCACTAGGTCGCCTCGTAGCTGGCTATTCTTTGTCTCCCGGTCAACGAGACCCGTGGTAACAGCCTTGATTAAAGAAATTACTCGCGCAGCACCGTCAGGTTTGCTGGTGTTCTTCGTTCTTCTAGCTCTGATTCTTGCTGACATTGCATTGTTCGTGGTCAGTGTCTTTTTAGGAATAGTGGCGACGATCATCGTTGCAGTCATTTTGTTTCCAGTTTTCGTGTTCTTGATGGTGGGTTTATTCGTTGTTCATCCGAACGAAGCTCGCGTATTACAGTTCTTTGGACGCTACGTAGGTACAGTGCGTGAACCTGGATTGCGATGGCAAAACCCGTTTTTTACCAAACGACGAATTTCAGTTCGGGTACGCAACTTCGAGACTGAACGTTCGAAGGTAAACGATGCGAACGGCAACCCGGTGGAGATTGCTGCCGTGGTCGTTTGGCGCGTTGTAGATACCGCTGAAGCTTGTTTTCAGGTGGATGATTTCGTGAACTTCATGCGGGTACAGAGCGAGGCCGCGGTTCGGAGCATGGCGACGCAATACCCCTATGACACGACCGATGAAGACGTTGTCTCGCTACGTGGCGATACGAAAGCCGTTACCGATCAACTTGAAAGTGAGATTCAGGGACGTTTGAACCAAGCAGGTCTTGAAGTCCTGGAAGCTCGTATTACTCACCTTGCATACGCACCAGAAATTGCTTCCGCGATGCTGCAACGTCAACAAGCGGGTGCGATAGTCGAAGCACGAGAAAAGATCGTTGAAGGTGCCGTGAGTATGGTCCAGATGGCTCTTAATGATCTATCAGAACGAGGAGTCGTTGAACTAGATGAAGAGCGTAAGGCTTCGATGGTAAGTAACTTGCTTGTGGTGCTTTGCGCAGATAAGAGTACTCAGCCAATCGTCAACGCGAGCTCTCAGAGTTAGTCCTCGTTAGTACGTCAAAAGATCCGTGATTTGCAAAGTGAGACAACGCTGTCAGCTCAGTCTCTGAAAGAGAGTAGGAACTCAGATGGTTCAACGAGATGGAAATCCGGTGAACTCTCAACTAGCTCTCGTAAGCGATACACATGACCGGCTCCAAAAATCACAAGGATTCGCTCACCGACTCTGTCCTTTGTGATGTTATATAGGTTTTGAAAAATCAACACGTCCCGACGAATCCATTCGATGAGAACGTCGACGCCCGGCTGCTCGGTTCGATTCCCAAATCGCACATCCTCAACGTAGCGACTATTGCTCTCAGCGGCGTGCTCCTGAGAACTCATTTCCAGGATCAGTCGCCCGACAGTCTTCGTGCGGAAGTTCTCTGCCTCTTCAATTTCTATGTCTCGATAGATGCGCTGTCGATATGCGAGGAATTCGTCATAACCATTTGATTTAGCAAAAGCCTCCATCCGTTCTAAAGGTCTATTTGTCATTTCGTCGATAGCGTAAACACGATCGTGAGAAAGTGCTTTCGCCAATCGAAACCCAATCTGATAAAGCTCGGTACGTTCAAGCTGCTGCAAATCAGGTGATTGCGAGGAATCCCAACTACCGTCAAGGTACTGTGTGTAGAAAGCATTGACGTTTTCATCGAACTCCGAAGGTATTTCTACTGCGATCATCGTCGGCGCATAGCCTCTCAAAGCTTCGACTAACGCCCTAATTTCTTTTTGACGCTTAGGGCTCGTCATGTCATCGGGTTCGACGTGAATTACGTGTTGCGCTAATGTAAAGAAGTGAAACGTGCCGAGAACCATCACGGAGGAATTTCGGTCGTCAGGGAATCGTTGACTAGCTTTTAACTCGGTAGATACATCAGTCGGTTCGAGTGCAAAAGTCGTGCTAGGTAGCAATAAGAAAGCGAAAACAAG
This sequence comes from Gammaproteobacteria bacterium, assembly GCA_026707905.1. GTDB lineage: Bacteria > Pseudomonadota > Gammaproteobacteria > Pseudomonadales > Azotimanducaceae > Bin55. Next base: position 21,199 of record JAPOVY010000060.1, read on the forward strand.
CACCAATCGGTGAACTAGACGAATCGGAGATGCGATATCGTGCGCTGATTTACTGTTTCTATGCGTCATGTTTAACCGTATATATGTCGTTCGAATGAAGCGAATAGGTCGTAGGGCTTTGTTACTCAGAACGTGATCCTTTATCTCATTAACGTACACTCGAAACACTCTCACGCTCTTGATTGCAGAAATTCTCTTGCGGACGTTTCGCTTTCAAATGCTAGTACGCTCTCACGATCATCGCTCGAACCAGCAAACCTGCCTAGTTCGTCCGTCCAGACAGAAAACACCCGGTTTGGATAACGGAATTCAAACGTCGGGTGAAGGCCTGTCGGCGATCCTTTTTCTCCAACATAACTCCAGTTATATGTTGAGGTACTCCACACACGTTTTGAATCGATTAGGTCAAATCCAAAGATATCCACCGTGAATTCTTTCTCCTTACTGTGATCTTGAGTACAGATGAATAAAGGCGACAGTGCTTGGGGAAGAACGAGCACGTTCTCCTTCACATTAAGGACGTGGGTCACGTGCCCATCCTGCACGGAAATTGCATCTCTCGGTTTTTGAGCAGAGATGGATTGAGCGTCAACGCCTTTCTTTCGATAGTTAGCGTTTGGGATTAAATTGAACCGATACGCGTTCCAGTCAAGTGTTTTCACATCAATAAAGTCGATCGAGGTTTGAAATAAAAGCGCGAACTCCTCGCTCTCAGGATATCCACTCTTACACGGTTCTTCGCTGACCCAGCTTTTCTCTTCGAAACGCGTGACATTACGCTCTGCGTTTTCACTAGCTGACCAGTGACCAATTCCACACAGGTTTTCATCGTGGTAAAGGTACACAAACCATCGGTCATCCCAATTACTCAGGACCCCGAGATTTGATAGTTGCCGCTTGTGAGACCGTTCGCTCATTTCATCTACTCCTAGTGTGAGATTAGTTGCAGTTTCCACTTTGGAATCACCCAGAAATGTCTTCCGCAATGCGTGTAAGCCTCGAGCGATCCGCGTAGATACCGTACTGACATTCAATCCCATCGTTGCAGCGATTTCCTGGTAGCTCATTCCCATGAAATATCGCATGACGAGCGGATCGCTCAATTTGGAGTCCAGTTGAGTAGTCTGGCTACGGATTTGAGTGAGTAACTGAGTTTGTATTGCGTCGGACTCTACATCGTTGGATTCGCGATCGAAGCTATCGAAGAACAAACGCTCTCTTTTTTGCCGTCTCTCGATTGCGCGTAGATGATCAATCGCGGAAGATGCGAGCATGCTGTGCCACCAACCAACAGCGTTTTTCACGACGGCGTTATTAGGTTTTGCGTCCATCAATCTAATGACAGAGGATTGAACGATGTCCTCGATGTCTTCCTGTCTGACGAAATATCGTGCCTGTTTCGTCATGTAGCTCATGTGTCGGCTGATGAACGTTTCGAGTGCGGGTACTTCGTCGTTCCGATAGAAACGTGCTAGTAATTCCTCGTCCGTATCTTGAGCCATGTCGAAATCCGTTGGACAGTTTCTCTAAGATGTCTATTGTTAATGTCGTCAGCGAGATTAGTTTTGTCTCATGTCCTGACGACATTTGTGAGTATTGAAAAAGACCTGCCGTACTGATTTGTCAACTGAGACGACGATCCAAGAATACGGTTTGGCGATAAAAAGAGGAATCGATCTGTGTAAATGTGTGGTAGGGAGTCCTCGCCTTGTTGCCAAACTGCAGATTACCGTGATGTATGCATCACGTTAACGCACTAGAGTGCGTTTTAACGAAACTGTGCGGCCGCTGCCGGACTTTAGGAAGCGAAACGTCTTTCGTACGACATAGGACGTACCAAAGTTACTGTCGCACGTAGGTGAAATCTATTTATTGCCAGTCGCGGGATACATCCCTTAGATCAGGATTACTCTGAATGAGGATTCGTCGTTGGATTAACCGAGTATGAGTACGCGATCAGCACTCGAGTCAATGATCATTTACTGGGTCTGAACCGTATGCGCGCATGTATAGGCGTGTACGTTCGTTAATGTTCCCATAGAACGATCTCGACTCCTCATCGTACGGGTGCTCCCTCAATCGCGTTGGTATTCCAGAATCATTCGCGAGCGGCGCACGATCACGATGCCCGTAATAGATTTGAACAGACTTTCGTTCTGATTCAGTTGGCCTAGTCGTCGCCGTATGAAAAAGGGCAACGTTAAACAGGGCACACGTTCCCGCCGGACCATGAAGATGAGTAGGAGCACTTCTGCGAAGCTGATCATCAGCCGATTTAAACGGCGAATCTGTTACGTCCTCGGTAGAAATGCTGAAACAGTGTGTTGTTTCATCGACATCGGTTAGATAAACGATGAGCTGGAGATAGTCGAGACGAAGCGGATGTTCTTCAAAATATCCACGATCTCGATGCCATGCTTGGTGAACTTCACCTTTGTGCGTCCCCATTCGTCGCAGACCGATCTCGCCGAAGCAAACGGGTCCACCCATCAGCGCTTCGATCTTAGGGAAAATGGAAGGGTGTCGAATGAGCTCATCGAAGCGAGGACTACTTATTAAGGCTTCGTAGTTTGCCTCCTGGCTATATCCGTACGGATGCCACATATATGGGTATTTCGATCGGTCTTCGTCGAACATTGAAAGGAATTTGGCGACGTCTTTAGTTGAAAGGGCTTGCCCTAGATTAAGAAACCCGTTTTGTTTGAATTCCTCTAGCTCCGACTGAGCTAATCGGATCTTTCGCGTGGTGACCTTCGACATATTGACGCGGATTTTCATTAAAACGAGACTGACATCAGCATTCCGAATGAGCTCGGTTGAACGATGGCAGAGGAGGAGTATTCCTGATTACGCGATTTTCGTCTACGTGCGTTGGAATCAACGATTTGAAGGTGATTAGTAATCATCTCGATCTCGCTAAGATCAGCTGCTCCCAACCACGCCGTCATTCAAGAGCGTTTGCGCGTCCTCATCTGCATAACCAAGCTGCGCCAACAATTCAAGCGAGTGTTCGCCGAGTTTTGGGGAAGGTCCGCTAATCTCGCTTGGAGTTTCACTAAATCGAGCCGCAGGTCTTGCCTGGCGAACGACACCGAAACCTTCAAAGTCAATGCTCCGGATCGACTCGCTTGCAACGATCTGCTCGTTATTCAGGAGTTCCTTTCTTCTGAGTAGCGGGGCATTCGGTACATCGTGCTCGTTGAGTCTCGCCAGTATCTCCGCGGTGTTCCACTTGGCAATCTCCTGAGCGGTGATTCTCTTGCGTTCCTCGGTATGGCGAAGACGTGCCCGCGTCGTTGCGAAGCGTTCATCGTTGATTAGATCTTCACGGTCTAACGAACGACACATGCCAACCCATTCTCGATCAGAAACCACACCGGCCGTTATGAATCCATCTTTCGTACGGTAAATTAGGTCCATCGACCCCGAACCAATTGAAGTGTCAAACTCCGCGTCTTCGTACGTAATGCCGCCCATGCCTTCCGGCCAAAAGAACGCGAGCAATGCGTCCAGCATTGAGAGTTTGATATGCTGACCTTCACCAGTGCGTTCGCGGTGGTAAAGTGCGCTCACCATCGCTTGAGCAGCGGTCAAGGACGTGACCTTGTCCGCAATAACGACTCGAAACATTTCTGGTTCTCTAGTTTCGCGATGCGCTTGAATGTCTGTTGCACCGGACAATGCTTGAATAACTGGATCGTAGACGCGCTGATTCGCGTATGGACCCGTTTCGCCGAAGCCGCTAATGGAGACATAAATGATGCGTGGGTTTTTTGTGTGTATCGCCTGATCTGAAAATCCCAACCGATCCATCGCCCCTGGACGGAAATTTTGAAGCAATACGTCCGCGCTTTCGACCAATCGCCAAAGTACCTCTTTCCCCGCATTGCTCTTTAAATCGAGTGCAATGGATCGCTTGCCACGATTGCAAGAAAAAAACGTCGGAGGAGAACCATTGCGAGGTCGTCCCATAGACCGCATTTGCTCGCCTTGAATTGGCTCAACTTTAATGACTTCTGCGCCTTGATCGCATAGCATCGCTGCCGCTGCGGGTCCCGAGATCATGCTTGTCAAATCGACTACTCTAATGCCTTCAAGCGGTCCCATGTTTGTTCCTTTTAGTGTGGTTGTACATAGTTGGCGGTAAACGCTGTCTTGTAGGCATCGCGTTGGATGATTCGATCTCTGTAACGCGTTAATACTGCAGAAAATTGAAACCCGTAGTTAATCGCCCAGTCCAGGCAAGAAATCAAGATGATGTCCGCCAATCCGAAACGACCATCTACCACATATTTTCTGTCCTCTAGGTGATCCGAAACCACTTTAAGGTGCTTATTCGCGTAATCTCTTGCGGCTAAAAGCGAGTTCGGCGCTTCGCCGTATATATCCTTCAGGTCGCCGTGCCGACGCATAACGTATAGGCTTGTTTCGTCGAGCTCACCATAGCAATAACAAACCCACTCATCCTCTCGCGCTCGCGTCGCAAGATCGGTCGGGATTACGAGCGTTGAAGCATCGCCATATCGTTCAATGAGATAGCGACTCATGGCTACGCTCTCCGAGAGTATCACGTTGCCATCGACCAAGGTTGGGATTTTTTGTTTGGGATTGAGTCGTGTGAATTCTGGTGTCTGGGTTTCACCCGTTCTAGGTCCGATTGGTACAACGTCGTAATCGAGGTTGAGCTCTTCGGCGGTCCAAACTGGACGGAATGTACGCGCGGTACCGGCACCCCAGATTTGAATGGCTTGTTGATTTGGCATTTGAATGGGTCTGTAGCAGAAGAACGAACGAGGGTCAGCGTGAGATTTTCTCAGCTTGAGAGTACTCGTTATGAAATTCTCCTTAACAAGCGCGTTACGAAAGTGCACGAATCAATGTTCATCGAATTAGGTATTAAGGATGTTAGTTTGCTAGCGAAAAAAGCAATTGGAGATCCAGATGTTCCATGTCGATAGACGCAATATGCTAGCTTGAACATACCCGATTCGTTCAAGCTATCGCATTCAGTCCATTGTTCTCAACGAGCGACAACAGTTTCAGCGATGCGCCTCGCGGTTTCTTTTCGCCGCGTTCCCACTGACTCACCAGTCCTGCGGTCACGTTTAGATAACGCGCAAAGACGGCTTGGCTTGCATTCTCCCGCTGCCTGAGCGCTCGTATTTTTTCGGGAGTCATTTCCTCGACAGGAGTAAGGCACATTTCGTCAAACGCCCGCATAGTTTGCTTTGACACTAAACCCGCGGATGCCAGATCCATCGCAGCCTCATGTGCTGCGGCAAAAGCATCACTTTTGTATTTCTTCGCCATTTTTGCTCACCTCAATGATTGCGCCAGCAGACTGTGCTGCAGCTATACTCGATTCGTCGAGTCCGAAGTACGTATCCGCAAGCAAACGAAATGATGCCAATTCGTCCGGTCGGACCGTCGATCTATCGCTTTTGGCGTATCCGTACACGAAGATCGCGAGGTCGTTCTTTCGATACAAAATGATCGCTCTATATCCACTAGATCGACCTCCACCTTTTCGGGGAACGCGTTGCTTTATTACGCCACCGCCCAGATCGGCATCAATCACGCCAGTTGCCGCACGTTCTACGACCTCTAGCAAGTCCAGTTCGTCAAGCCCTTCACGGTTTGCAAATCGAGCGAATGCCTTTGTTTTGAATGTCTGTAATAAACCAATTTTGGTTCGGTATCACGACAACTTAACTATAACACTCAGTGCGATATTTTGCAACGTAAATCGATCTTAATGCCACTTGCGTTTGGTACATTGGCTACCGTTGTAGACGCAGAAGCTAGTTAGCTTCTTCACTCTTGGTCTGCAGTCCTGTATCTATAGAGCACTGATTTCTGAACAGGTACACGGACGACCTATTACCGCTTTCGCAATCCTTCTAACGCCGTATTTGCAGTGATTTCATAGCTCAATTTGCAACGGTTTCATTACCTGATTTGCAATTCTTCGCGCCGTGCGCGCAGGAGCACTCGACGAAACCGAGACCATATTAGATTGTCCCATTCGCATTCGATCAGACGGTCCGAATTCTGTCGAAGACACAAGAGTTTGTTCAACTTTCGCTGACGTGACGGCGTGAGGCTTGACAAAACGAATGGCTCGGAGATAGCGCAAGCTGGTCACATACTGTTCCAGCTTGGCACGTCCTTTGTCACTGAAAACACTCCATCGCTCAAGGAAAATAGACTGATAAAATGTATTGAGTAATTACATATATTAAGTCATATATAGAAATTAATTAAAATAATCAATATATCATTTGACCTTGGGGTTAGTTTGGGTTTAATTTGAGTATGGATGTGTCAAAAGCAAAGTGCCCGAACTGTGATCGTGGTATGTCCGTTTCGCGTGTCGTGTGCGCCGATTGCGATGTTGCGATGGAAGGACGATTCGACATTTCGCCGCTCGCGCGTTTGTCTGCGGAAGACCAGTTGTTCGTCACGGTCTTCCTAAAGGTCAGCGGCTCGTTAAAAGCGATGGAGAGAGTTTTCGGTATCAGCTACCCGACGGTGAAGAATCGACTAGCGTCAGTCGCGACTCAACTTCCACGAGTACAAGGCGTAGATGCTGGGCACTCATCGAAGTCGGATCCTGAATTACTCGACAAACTCGAGTCAGGGGAATTGAGTGTATCCGACGTACTTGATCGACTGAGGCACCGATGACATCGATCGCGGTTTTGCGTTGGCGACGCGATCAAAAAGTGCCTTTCGTTGTACCGGTTTTCGTTTTCTGGCCGATCATGGTCGTGCTCTTGATTGTTGGTGTGACAATGCAGCTAGGCTCGACGCGTTGGACCCGAAGGGGCAAGCAGATCGTGTTAATGACGCGCATTGTCGGCGCATTGAGGGGATTGCGCATTTCTCTTCGAGATGACGAGTCGCTGCTGGATATCACGGTCTTGTGAATGCGGTGAACTCACGATACGTTCATAGAGAACGTTTTCTCGTACAACTTTCTAAGAGGTAAACCGACAAATGAAGGAGCCATCTGAAATGAATGACGACAACCCGAAATCACACAGCCAAAGTGATGTTAGGAAGGTTCTCGATATGCTGCACGACGGTAAAGTAACCGTCGATGAGGCTGAGCAACTGCTCGGTGCTCTGTCTTCTGACGAATCGCCCGTGTACCAAGTCGAATCTGCGGATTCGGAACTACCGAAATTCTTGGTCGTTCAGATTAGCTCTGGCACCGATGAGGTAAACGTTCGAGTGCCTGTGAAGCTCATTTCACTTGGGGTGGATTTGTCGAAACTCAACCCACAGGTAGCCGAAGCGTTGAACGAAGCGGTTCCAGGTACGTTGAACGGTCTCGCCGGGTTGAAGGACAACGAACTTCGACAAGCACTGCAGGGACTCTCGATCAATATTCATGACGATGAGGATTCGGTCCGTGTCTACTGTGAATGAGCGTGTGGGTGCGTCTGAAGGCGGTTCGGATTCGACTCGATCAAACGAATTCCAAGTTGGTGAATTCGACAAGGTCTCAACGTCATTGAATGGAACCATGCGGGTGACTGTTGGCGACGCTCCTCGCGTGACGATTTGCGCAAATGAGCAAGCGCTCGCAGCCTTGGAGGTGAAAGTACGTGACAATGCCTTAGAAATAGGTCCTAAAAAATCAGGTCCAGCACATGCTAGGGATGGGCGCTCGTTGGCGTCTCACCTTTTGGATGTGATACTGAAACGTCGTACGGCCGAAACCCGATCGATTGCGTATTCGTCTCAATACTCGATCGAGATCACGACATCGCGTCTGCACAAGCTAGTGTTTGGTGGAAAAGCTCGCCTTGCGATCGAGACAGACTTGCGTGATTCAGAGAGTATGAAGCTCGTTTGTGGTGGCGTAAGTGCAGTGTCGACCAGATCCATTTCAGCACCGAGTATTCATTTAGTATCAGCGGGAACCGCCGCGCTCACGGTGGATGGCGTCAAGTGTGATTCGTTGGATTGCCGAATTTCAGGCACTGCATCGGTACACGTAAACGGTGAGGCTGAATCGGTGTCAGCACGGATATCCGGTACGGGATCACTCGACGGCGCTAAATTGCGAGCAAGCCGTGCGTCGTTCGTGACATCCGGGGCATCGAACACTTCAATCCATGCTCAAAACGAGCTTGAAGTTAAATCTTCGGGTGCGTGCGCCGTGCAATATCTGGGTAATCCTGAAAAGAGAACATCATTTAGCGGCGTACTGGATTGCTCACCGTTGCATTCGGATGCTTGACTCGTTTATACGCCCGATTCGTCCTAAGGAGAATTAGCCAGAAATATCGTGGCGATCGACGGACTAAAGGTGTGCCCTTAGGTATTGCCCCGTAAATGAGGCTTTCGTGCTAACGATATCTTCAGGTGTACCTTCCGCAATAACTTCACCACCGCCTCGACCACCTTCCGGTCCTAAATCGATGACATGGTCGGCGGTCTTAATGACGTCCAGATGGTGTTCGATACAGAGAACCGTGTGCCCAGCATCGACCAATCGGTGGAGACAGTTGAGTAGGTTTTGGATATCGGCTAAGTGCAGACCAGTGGTCGGTTCGTCCAGAATATAGAGTATGTGGCCGCGGTTCTGCAGTTTCGCGAGCTCCGTCGCGAGTTTGACGCGTTGTGCTTCACCCCCGGAGAGTGTGGTCGCAGATTGACCTAGTGTCAGATACCCTAGGCCGAGATCGTCGAGTACTTTGATTTTCCGTGCAATTTTTGGTTCGTTCTCGAAGAACGTCACGCCATCTTCAATGGACATTTCGAGTACATCAGCGATGTTCTTATCGAGATAGGTAATCTCTAGCGTCTCAGAGTTAAATCGTTGACCTTTACAGGTGGCGCAGGTGACTTCGACGTCCGGCATGAAGTACAGTTTCGTTCTGATGGTACCTTCGCCCTGACACTCTTCGCAGCGTCCACCTTTGACATTGAAGCTAAATCGACCTGGTTTATACCCTCGATCTTTCGATAGTTCTGTATTAGAGAACAGCTTGCGAATATCGTCGTAGATTCCTACATACGTTGAAGGATTCGATCGGCTGTTTCGACCAATCGGTGACTGGTCGATATTGATCACCCGAGTAAGGTGTTCAACGCCTTCGATCGACTCATGTTCGCCGGAAAGTGATCGCGTATCGACGAGTTGCTTCCACAACTCCTTGTAAAGGATTTCGTTTATTAAGGTCGATTTACCGGATCCCGATGCGCCACTTACACAGACGAATAAACCGAGTGGGATCGTAACGTCGATATCTTTGAGATTGTTCTCCTTCGCGCCACGGATCACGAGCTCCTGCCCGTTCATCTCGCGTCGATCCTGTGGCGTGTCGATCTTTTTCTTACCACTGAGGTATTGACCGGTTGGGGACTCACTGTGGTCGAGGATCTCTTCAAGTGAACCCTGTACTACGATCGATCCCCCATGAATTCCCGGACCTGGACCAACTTCGACAACATGGTCAGCGGCTCGAATCGTATCCTCATCGTGTTCGACGACGATGACGGTGTTGCCTAGATCGCGAAGCGATTTCAACGTCGCGATCATCTTGGTGTTGTCCTTCGGATGCAGTCCGATCGAAGGTTCATCCAGAACGTACAACATACCCATCAAACCGGATCCGATTTGGGTTGAGAGTCTGATACGTTGGGCTTCGCCTCCGGAGAGTGTGCCGGACGCTCGATTCAGATTAAGGTAATCGAGTCCTATCCCGAGTAACAAATCAATGCGTTTCATGATCTCGGTTCTGATCTGATTACCCGCTTCGGCTTGCGGACCGCTGAAATTGAGCGAGCCAAGGAATGCCTGTAGCTCATCGAAGTTCATTTGGCCAAGCTCGTAGATGGTCTGACCATCGACGTGAAACAGCATGCGCGTTGACTTCAGGCGTGAGCCTTTGCAGTCAGCACAGACGTGCTCGACCATGACGCGATCGAGCCATCTCTCCATGTTCGAGTTCGGTACATCCTGTTGCCGATACCAACGGTACGAACGTTCGATGTTTCCGGCTACCCCTCTGAAGTTGACAGGCCAACGCAACCATCGCTCCTTACGATCCTTCGATTCCGGTGGTATTTGGAGCTGCAGGAGGTTTCCTTCGGTACCGTGCAATACAACGTCCTGTGCTTTAGGAGACAGTTCCTGCCATGGTGCGTCCATGTCGATGTCGTATTCCTGCGCCACGGTATAGAGCGAATAACCTGCGTGCGATTCGGGGCGGTAGGTGAACGCTTCGCGGAGGAAACATCCTTGTCGCAAACTTCGTTCAGGATTCGTCACAAGCAGATCTCGGTGTGTCATCTTCGTCGTACCAATACCACCGCATGTTCGACACGCAGCCTCAGGCTTGTTGAAGACGAAGTAATCAGGCACGATGTCGCCGAAAACGAGGTGCTTGGTCTTGCTCCCGAAAGTCTTGAAGAACTTCGTTTGAGCAGTTTTGCTTAATCCACTGGTGATCTCGATCGTCATCAGCGAATCGCCGACGCGCAATGCATGCTCAATTGCTGCATTGAGCTGCTTTTCGATGCCGTCGACGCGCGTGAATTTATCGACGACCGCGTACATCTGAGGTTCGCCTTCTACGGCTTCAGGAACTTCGTCACTCAGGTCAATTCGTTCACCATCAATGATGACCGTCCGACAACCTTGTTTTCGTACTTCGGTAAAGAGTAGGGACGCGTCTTCGCCGTAAATCAGAAAGATGGGTACTTGGAGTTCGAATTCAGTACCTTTTGGAAGACTGAGAATTGACTCAAGAATGTTGCCGCTTGTTTTTATCGGAACGTCTTCACTGGTGTAGGGACAAGACGCCTCCGCAACAGTCGCATACAGCAGGTTTAGATAGGTAGATACGTCAGTAAGTGTGCCGACGGTTGAACGAGGATTCCTAGCGATCGTCTTCTGCTCGATAGAAACGACCGGCGACAGTCCAAAAACGAAATCGACGTCGGGCTTTTCGACTTGGGCGATAAAACGTCTTGCGAAACTCGAAAGCGACTCCATGTAACGGCGCTGGCCTTCCGCGTAAATCGTGTCGAATGCGAGCGATGATTTACCGGAACCCGATAGTCCGGTTACTACGATAAGTGCGTCGCGAGGAATTTCGACCGATACGTTCTTTAGATTGTGAACTCGAGAGCCTTGAACTTCGATCGTTGTGCGATAGCCATTACGACCGCGATTGGCTTCAGGTTGGCCGTTCGTTCCCTTTTTATTCCGAGATTGCTTCGCCAAGCTGGTTGTAGTCCGGGACACGCGTTGTAGGGCGCAACATTATGGTCGTTTGCGTTTACGCGACGAAGAACGCCAACTCTTCGACTTCATTCTGACTGTAGAGCGTTAATTTTGTGTGGATTGATGCTTTCTCGATGATGCCGAGATCCGATAACCATTCACATGCTGTTACGACGTGGTGCAGGTCGTAGTTTCGCTCGAAATGAGTTTCGAGTTCAGTACTTGAACGGGGTTCGCCACCAGCGCCTCTGAGGTATTCGATGACAGGTTCGAAGAGTTGCTCTGCCATCGGTTCAAGATAAGTGTCGATCGCGTCGATCGCACGACCAAGTGCAGTGTGACTTATCTTTTTATCGAACAGATCGGTATAGATCTGCTTGAAGAGCTCAGGTTCCAACTTCGTCGCTTCGACGAGTGCTTCGCGATCAACTAGCTGACCCGCCTTGCTCACGACTACGTTTGCGAGTGCGCCAGCGGTATTCAAGATCCAATTGGCGGTGTAGTGGGGATCATTCTTGATCAAATGCCATTTTTTCGCTTTGTAGAGCTGCGTGACGGTGAACTGCGCATGGTTCATCATCTGA
>JAPOVY010000078.1 GCA_026707905.1 Gammaproteobacteria bacterium
GCTCGTCGCGATTTCAACGGACGGGCGCTCGCCAACGTTAGCTCGTCGAATTAAGTCGAAGCTCGAAGTTCACCTGAGTGAAGGGCTCGGTCGTCTCGCGGACTTTATTTCTTCAAAACGTACGGAACTTGGCGGCGAGGCATCACGCCATCTATGGGACGCATTGATTGATTCGACGATTCCGGATCTGCTCGATCGGGGCGACGCGATCGCGGCAGATCGTCATTTCGAACATCTAAAGAACAATAAAGCAGTGAGGGTCGGACTCGTCTCGCTGGTGGGAGCAGGTCCAGGTGACCCATCGCTCCTAACCCTCAAAGCACTACGTTGCATGGAGCGTGCTGATGTCGTCTATTACGATAACTTGGTCTCGCGTGAGGTGCTAGATCGCGTTCGCAAAGACGCACAGAAAGTCTATGTTGGAAAGAAACGAAAGTTCGCGGGTATCAGACAAGTGGAAATAAACCGTCTGCTCAAGAACGACGCACTCGAAGGCAAACGCGTTGTACGACTGAAAGGTGGCGACCCATTTATGTTTGGCCGAGGTGGTGAAGAGATTGAGTCGCTAGTTAGCGATGGTATTGACTTCGAGGTAGTACCGGGTATTACTGCTGCTCTCGGTTGCGCTGCCTACGCTGGCATCCCGTTGACTCACCGTGATTTCTCCCAGTCGGTACGCTTTGTAACGGGTCATCTCAAGAGCGACGAGATTCATCTCGATTGGCCCGAGCTTGCTCGACCAGAACAGACGCTTGTCGTTTACATGGGACTTGCGAATCTCAAGCTGTTCACAGACAATCTGTTAAACAATGGAATGGCGTCTGATGTAGGAATCGCAGTGATCTCCCGCGGCACCTTCCCCGATCAGAAAGTCATAAAGTCGACCGTTGGTAAGATTGGGACAGAACTAGATCACCACGAGTTGGTGAGTCCGACGACTGCGATCATTGGCGACGTCGTGTCCTTCGCCGATCGCTTTATTGTCGAATAGGACGACTCAGTAGCGACCTCCTAGCTTACGGTGGTCCCAGGTGATATACCGTTCAGGAACGAACCGAAGCCCAACACGCTTTCGAGCGGTACCTTGTACTGATTCGCGCAGCTTTGCGAGCTGTTCATCAGTTAACTCGCGACCGCGAGAATTGATTTTTACCAAAGCTTCTACCACTGATTCTGAATCGTCGATGATCACAGTTTGGGCATAGATTACGACGCCTCGAAGTTCTGAATATTGGGTACCTGATTCGATCAGCAAGCTCGCCTTTGGATCTCTACGCCAGTTGAGAACTTTCTGACTCTTTCCGAAGGTGGTGCAAAGTAAGCTCTCGTCGGCGTCCACGCCGAACCACATCGGCATCGGGTGAGGAAAGCCATTTTTCCCATTGGATACGATGATAAGTGTCTGGGCGCTGTTGATGTATTCCGTTCGTTGCGCATCGTCCATTTCGATCAGACTACGGCGGGATGGCATGGTGACTCCTTACTGTTGAAGGTGAGTTTGTGACCCGGTTACGTGCCTCGAACCGATTAATACGACGTCGGTCGGCTCGAAGCCTCTTATGTGAGGGGGTTTCCGTAGATATCGACTTCGTCATATCGCAACAGACTAGGGTCGTAATCTGGATGGCGGTCGAATGTCTGAGGATCGCCCCATTTCGCGGGGATCGATTTGTCGTAGTCAGACGGTAGTTCGCCAGAAGTGCGCTTCGAAAGTTCGTCATGAAGTGGTAGGAACACGCGACCGAGATCTGGTGGCATCGGACCTCTACCTGAAGGCTGAGTCTGTTCCGCGGGACGAAGATTAAGTTCTTTGTCGAACCTAAACGCGACACGTTGATATGTCTCTTGTGCCTCTTTATCCGATTCCGTCATATTTGCGACAACTGTTCGACCGACCGGGACCACAGGCGCGTACATAGCCTTCGTCAACATGTCAGCGGGTTGACTATCTTCAGGTAGTGGACCTGCGCCTACGGTCAGTTTTCCTTGGCGACATCGTACCCAAAAACCACCGTGGGATCCGTCGGGGAATGCGTAGTTCGGCGTGTGTGTGAATTCCTCCGAGAACGTGAAATCGACAGTCTTTATCGCGTCTCGGTACTTTTCCGATTTCGCTCGAGAAGTCAATATCGCGCGCGCATTCGAAACCCATTCGGGCGTCATGAACACAAACCTCGGCATGGTGCGTTCTGCCATTGTGTCATTCACCGCTTGCCAGATGGAATGCAACACCGTTTCCGGTGGTTGGGTACCAAACATTTGCCAGCGACCGAGGCCGAACAGTCGATTTCTACCGGCATCAAGGACTTTAGGATCCTTACCTTGAAAGACCAATCGTGCCATGTTGCTCATGAGGGAATGGTCACCGGTCATCTTCATATCGCATTGGTCGTCGGGCAGCTCTTCAGCGACGATCTCGGCACCGCCGTTTTCGAAAATCACTGCGTAAGCAAGCGTATTCCCAACGTGAAGGTGAGCAGGAGCGTTATGAGCTACTTGGGAGAACGAATGCCGATTTACACCTCTCAGCTGATCGCTATAGCGTTCGACTTCCTCATTGAGTACTTCACGAGCTGCATCAACCCATTCTTTGGTCGCAAAGGTGAGATCTCCGATGCTCTCGGGCATCGCGGCGGTTAAGACGGATACGGAGCCATTCGCAATCGTCAATCGAAATCTCCATTGTGGTTGTGGCGCGGAATGATAGAGGGGTTATCTATATGCAGCTGCTTGGGTTTCGTAAAGGGAAGCATATTGACCATCGAGAGCCAGCAACTCTTCATGTGAGCCGGCTTCGACCAACGTAGCGCCGTCGAGTACGATGATTTGGTCGGCCATTCTCACGGTGCTGAACCGATGCGATACAAGTAGCGTGATACTACCTTCCGATGCAGAACCATCGGCGTCATCTTCGCTGCGTCTAATCCCTTGTGCATATCTTTCGAATAGTGCGTATTCGGTCTCTGCGTCAAGTGCCGCCGTGGGTTCATCCAATAACAGTAACAAGGGTTTGGTTCGCATAAAGCCTCTAGCAAGTGAGAGTTTTTGCCACTGCCCGAAACTAACCTCGACACCTTCGGGCCAACCGGGACCGAGTTGAGTCTCCAATCCGTTCTTGAGTTGGTCGACGACGTCGTCAGCGCCGGCTCGATGGACCGCGCTGGATACCGCATCTCCGTTACTCATCGCAGGTTCATCACCGATACCGACAGTAGTTTTCGCATGCAATTCGAACCGGAAGAAATCCTGGAACGCACCAGCGAGTCGTGAACGCCAAGCTTGCGGCTCAAATCGAGTGAGATCATTGCCGTCCACCAGGATTTGACCCTCTGTTGGCTGGTACATTCGAGCGAGCAATTTCACCAACGTCGTTTTACCTGCACCGTTTTCGCCAACAATCGCGATCACGGATCCTGGCTTCAGTGTGATGTTGACGTTCTTGAGCGCGTAACGATCCTCCCCGGGGTACTTGAATGAGACGTTCTTAAACTCGATCTTGTGTTCGATGGCTTCCGGTACATCAATCGTGTCTTCAGAGAGTTGCTCTTCGGCGTAATCTTCAAGCCATGCAAGTCGCTTTGATCCGTCCATCCAAATTCCACGCAGGAAGCCAAGCTCACCGACGGTCGCACTGATGTAGCCTGCTAGGCGTGAACCGGCACCGATCAGTAGTAACGTCTGTGCGGCGGGTGCTTCTAAACCATAGACCACAAATACAACCGCGAGCACAAAGCCGAAGCCAAAAATGCTCCACGCGATAGACTGGTAAATACCACTACCGTAACGTGCACGCGACACAGGACGATACCAGCGCTCCCACGTTTCACGTCGACGTTCAACCAAGTCGCGTGTGACGCCCGTTAATCGGACCTCTTTGCCTGGAGGCGCCATGGTTGCTAGGTCAAACAAGTGCCGTGCTAGACGATCAAAGGGTGCGTTTTTCTCTTCAACGGCTCGTTCTAAACCAGGGCGCCATAGCGAGGAGACAAGACTTGGTATTGCGAACAAGATGAGTGCCAATAGGGCGGGGTGGATCACCACCAGAATCGTTACGGTAACACCAAGCCGCAGAATCCAACCCGCTGTTGAAAAGATCGACATATACATGTGATCCAAGGTGAATACTTGGTCGCGTAAGACGGCCAAGCGGTCGAGGTACTCGGCTCGTTCATGCAGTTCGACACTGACGACACTTGCTTGAAGTTGCGCGACATGGGACTCAAGCGCGATCGAGACACGATCTCTAAATCGCCGCTGCGTCCGATCACTGACAACTCGAAGCGTCCACGTAAGCGTCGCCGATGCTCCCATCCCTATTGCACCGATCCAGACAAACGTGTTATTCGACTCAATTAACCCGTAGCCCAATAGTCCTAACCAGACTGCATATAACGCATCTGGCAATGCTGCAAGAAGCGCAAGCGAGAAAGAGATAACGAGTAACGCAGGCTCTGCAACGTACCCGCGCTTCAATGCGCGCCACATCGACTCGACGGCACCCGGCATGGGATCAATTGAGGACATCGAGCTCCGTCTCATTCTCTTCGAAGTGAGATGCCTGCAAGTCGAACATCGTCTGATATCGGCCACTGAGTGCCATGAGTTCGTCATGAGATCCGAGTTCGATGACGCGACCGTGTTCCAAAACGCAGATCAAGTCAGTCTTGCGCACGGTTGAAAATCGATGGGAGATCAAAATCGTTGTGACGTCTTTGGTCTCTTCGATCACGCGATTGAAGATCTCAGCTTCACCTCGAACATCGAGCTGCGCGGTTGGTTCATCGAGCAAGACTAGCCCTGCACCGAGATAAACCTGACATAGTGCGCGGGCAAGTGCGATGCGTTGCCATTGACCACCAGAAAAATCAGTACCGCCGGCGTAAGCCTTGTTCAGGATGGTGTCGAGGGATACCAAGTCTGCCATTCCCGCCTTGTCGAGAGCACGTAAGATGAGCTCATCAGCCGCTTCACCCGTCGGGCATACGTTCTCTCTCAATGAAAGTTCGAATCTGACGAAATCCTGGAACACCGCTGTGACGCGACTGCGCCACGAGTCGATGGACAAGTCGCGCAAGTCGATGCCATCGATCTCGATTGAACCTTCTTGCGGGTCGTATAGCCGACACAGCAACTTCGCGAGTGTGGTTTTGCCCGCGCCGTTTGGACCAACGATTGCTAGCGTCGTGCCAGCGGGAATAGTCAAGTTGAAGTTCTCTAGCGTGACTTCGCCGGTGGTCGGGTAGGCGAACTTGAGGTCCTTGAATTCGATTGACGTAGCAGGAAGTTTGTCCGCTACATTCGAACCACGCTTGAGATGTCCAGCTTCCGCCATTGCCGGTTGTAGACGCAAAACAGCTCCGGCTGGTGCCGCTGCTCCGTCGAGCGCCCAAGATAATCCGCCGAATGCGATCATGCTTGCCGTCATTGCAGCAGCAGCAAAAATCACCAGTTCCTGCAGCTCAAGATTACCTTGAGTCGCGTCGAAACCGAGCGAAATAAAGACGATGACGTTCGCGAGGGTCACGATGGTCAAACTGAGCGCAAGTGGTCGTTGTCGCAGGCGCGTGGCTTCCCACCGTAAGTCGTGCAGCTTGCGTCGATGAGTGGCGAAGCGATTGACGACCCAATCTGCAAGACTGAAGAGACGAAGTTCTTTGCTCGCCGGTGGATTAACCGCCATTTGATATGCGTAATCGGCGTGTCGCTGTGCCATACGGACCTCGTTCGTTCGCCGGTCACGCCACACGCCGCTCTCGCGCAACAGATAGTGGGTGGATAGCCATGCGCCGCCGATCAAGATGGGTGCCCACCACGTGTACCCGAACAAGAGACTCGTCGCAACCAATCCCGCGACCATTTCGACCAAACCCGCCGCGATGAAGTCCATTGACACGAATAACGGTGGACCGCTGATACCAAGATCGAAGTCGCGAGCCATCGCAAGGTCGTTATTCATCTCGGGGTTTTCGAGATGTGCCATGCCTTGCGGTTCCGTGCACGCGACGGTTAGACGATCGTAGAGGTACGCCGCCATTCTGCTACCGAGGTTCTGACTTACCATCAAGTGCAACGGTGAGAGAACTTGCACAAGTACGAACATACCACCGACAAGCACCAGTGGTATGACCAGATTGTCACCGCGTTGAACCGCTCCGACGAGTACGCCCATGGCGACGACGAAGAGTGCTGGAAGCAATCCGCGAGCTACGAGCAGGAACCACCATGCGAATGTGAGGATCACAGACGCACGAGGAAGTAACAGCATGTACTTCCATTCGTCGCGCGCAATCAGTTTAGCGAACATTTAGCAAGTCCAACTGCTGTCTTCTTACTTGTCGTTAGCCGCGTAAGGATATACAGGAGAGATACGAGATTTATTCGCTGGTCAGATACAGTCCGATGGCTTTGGCAGTCCGCTGATCATTGCGACGTGCCGCGTTGTTCTGTTTCCAAACAACCGCGCCAAAGCTATCGACGATCCGAGATTGGCTGAAACGTCATTTCGTACGACACGTACTAACGGTCGCATTGAGAGACTGCGTCCCGTACGTTCGTAGAAATGCCGGACACCGTTGATCACCTGCCAGTGCTCGTCGGTCAATGCAATCTCCAAATCAGTTGCGATTTCTATCGCGAGATTGGGCGTCCAAGACTGTGGATCACAGATGAAGCCTTCGTCCGTGAATGTTGGACTCGATTTCTCAGACATGCTCGAAGGTTTTGGAACTGATGACTTACTAGGCCGTAAATGAAACCAAACGGTCACTCTCAAGCATCGCTTCAATCAATTGACCGAGTCCACTTACGGAAAAACCGTCTGCGATTGTGTGGTGATCGTTATCCTGACTAATTCCTCGTCGCTGTGCGGCACTCACACAGAGTACGAGTTCTATGTCGTGATGCTTGCTGAGAGCGAGCCATCTACTTTGAAGATTCGGTTCGTCTGGTGGCGTATCGAAATATCGAGCGCCAATGATTACGGCGTCTTGATAAAAGAACACGCGAAATAGGTCGTGTTCTGAATCCACCACTGAATTCGCGAAGTCCAGTGCTGAATGACATGCACGCGTTGACGTCGGTGATCCTTGAACGAGGATGCTTATCTGCATAGGCGGTATTTTGATACTCTAAATCTCGAAACGTAGCCTTGCGATGCTTCGTTGAAATCGGAAGAATATACCTAAGTCAGACTAGATGGTTTGTAAGGTGTCAAATATCATCCGTCGCTATGGCGTTTCCGACATGCGAAAAAGAGAAACGCTGTTCTAAAGCACGTGCAGCAAGAGTCAAGGATGGCAGACCTTTTAACTGCGACAGATTACCAGCGTAGGATGGAAAGCTATGCAAACGAAGGTAAAAAACGCGCTCAGAGATTTGGGAATCGAGGTCCGATCCTCGTCGACGAAAACGGAATTCTTCACTCTGACATTGTCCGAGCGTATTGGGAGCACGGGTTTTACGTATTCTCAAATGCTCTAAGTAGCGCAGAGGTTGGTGAGCTAAAAAGCGATGTTATGAGTGTTTTGGAACATGCGCCCGTCGGACCAGGTCAAATAGTCGACGCATATGGTGAACCGGCAGTCGGCATCGAAATGAAACGCTACCCGTATCACTTCGTAAAACCACTGTCAGATCCTGTAGGCGGAACTGAGAATTCCGAAGGTCGCCATATGAGCAAGATGGCTGAAGCAAGTCCTCGTGGCGACGCGCCAGAATACGTAATTCAGATCATCGCCGGTATGTGCCAGCTGTTTGAGTCCGGACTGCGAGTTTACGGCCACCCCTATCTATTGGCGGTCGCCGAAGCAATCAACGGTCCAGATTTCGTACCCTACAACGACGCGATCTTTGTCAAACAACCAGGTTTGGGTGGATCGGTAGCATGGCACCAGGATGGCGTTACCCATTGGAATAGCCCTGATTGGGACGAAGGCATCCATGGCGTCAATTTCCAAGCTCAACTCAACCGAACGTCACCGATGAATTGCCTATGGGTCGTGCCAGGAACTCACAAACTAGGACGTGTAGACATCAAGGCAATGGTCGAAGCCAATGATGGATCTGATCAGTTACCCGATGCGATTCCGCTATATTGCGAGCCCGGCGACGTGACGATCGTTAACCGCCAGACGTTACATTGCTCATTTGCGAATACTTCCGATGACTTTCGTATTTCCGTGTCATGGGGCATGCATCGGCGCGCTGCGGTTTTTGGTCAACACGGACATTTATTACAGCCGAAAGAAGTGGTCTACGATGATGAGTTCATCGACAGAAGGGCTAGCGTGATTCAAGTCGCCATCGACGCGCGACGACAGTACTGTCCTGATGAAACGCCGTTTGAATATCTACCATTCAAACATCTACAGGATCAATATCGATGGAGTCCTGAAACCTTCGATCGTGTTATTCGTGACTACAACACCCGTGATATTGGTATTTAGTGTGAGTGAATGCGGAACGGATGCTACGAAACTGCACGGCAATGGCGCAGGCGCTGACTACCGCGAAAGGATTTTCTTACATGAGTAGTGATAAAAATAAAGAGGATCTCTTTAAACCTCGAGATATGAATACACCGAGGGATCACAGCAGTCGTACCGATGGATGGGTCGGCGGAAGAGCTGATACTTGGTTTGGTCATTACCGAGAAAACCCGGCAAGCAGAAGTGGCTCTGACGCACGACGGATGGCTACGGACCAAGACTACGCTCGCAATGTTGCCAATAACCTAAGACAAGAGGACGATGCGCTCATTCACAGTGATTTAGCGCTTTCAGCCGCAGGTTTAACGGTTGAACCACTTTCGCCTGGAATAGGTATCGAAGTGCGTGGGCTAGATATGGCTAGCCCCACTGACGCACAAATAGAACAAATCTGGCGCCTTTACTTATCTCGCAAAGTCGTGTTCTTCCGTGACCAAGGTCATATCTCATGGGATGAGCATATCGCATTCGGCAAGCTATTCGCTGATATCGGTTTTGCGTTCGGTCGGCAAAGGGCGCTCGGAAAAAACAATTCTCCTGAGAAATATCCCGAAATACTTCGTTTATATTCAGACGAAGCAAAACCATTCGCTGCGGCGAATTGGCATTCCGACGTGACATGGTCGAATCGGCCTCCACTCGGTTCTATTCTCCTAGCGCGCAAAGCGCCACCCGTTGGTGGCGACACGGTATTCGTCGACTGTTATGCATTGTGGGATAGTCTGAATCCTGCGCTGCAGGAGTTTCTGCAAGGACGCATGGCAGTCCATGGTCGTGGTGGTCGTGATGAAGCCGCTCACCCAATTTGTCGGACGCACCCGGAAACTGGCCGAAACGCTCTCTACATTAATCCAACATTCACAAATTCAATTCACGACATGGAAGCAGAAGAATCGGCGAGGCTTTTGGCGAAACTGTACGCGAAGATGTACTCAACCCCAGAACACACATGTCGTTTTCGTTGGCGAGATGGTTCCGTCGCGATGTGGGACAATCGCAGTTGCCAGCACTATGCGGTGGCAGATTTTTGGCCGCACGAAAGAAAGATGGAACGGGTGACACTCGTCGATCGTTCTGAAGAAGATGAAGTACCGTTCTGGAAGGACGAGAACGGCGAACGACATTTCAGTGTTCGACTTGCCACGCAGGAGTCGATAGACACACCCCTTGGTTACGCATAGTTACTTATACCGTCAATCGCTCTCAGCTTTTTGACGAAGCGTATCTATCAAAAAAACTTATCTATCAATACGTTATGGCAGATTACTACTACTCTTTTCGATGGCGCGCGAAGGAACCAACGCGGCCGAGTCGTCAGTGGATCTCAGCTTGCGCTCGGGATTATTCAGGTAAGTCCAGCTCGACGAAAAAACGGACCTCAATGCTATTACGCTCCTGCAGACCATCGGAATCTGGGATCGGAACTGCGGTGTGGAGCGTTGGACAAAAAGTCTCGTTGTGCGGCGGATGAGAGTCGTAGGTAGTGAAGACCAACGCTTCATCTTTCGTCATGGCTGAAAAGTAATTCCATCGTTGTTCGTCATTGGGCTTACAGTAGTGCGCGTTGAAAGGTCTTGGTTTTGCGTTCGGGTTTAGGTTGTACTCGAGATCACCAGGATCGATTGATGTCCGATCACACACCGCAAGTGGAAATCGCTCAAGTGGTTTCGGTGAAACCGATCTCCAGATATTAAAGCCTAGATAGCGCTTATCTTGAGGCATACCTTGGACCTCACTGAACTTCTCTATGACGTTACCAGTGTCTTCATCGATGAAGTCGGCGTAATCGTTATGTACGCCAGTTGCGCATGGTCCGTACTGCACACCGTTTTCCCAAAAGTGCTCTTTGAATTGTTCGTTACGATAGGTGTGAGTGCTAGTTGGTGGCACGACCGCGGTTGGAAGTAGCCGTTGCAGGAGCCTACGTGTCTCTGTGTAATAGATAGCTGCAACTTCCTTTATGTCAGTCCAGTCTTGAACTTTTGAAGGTGCGTGTACAAGTAGGAAGCCGGATCCGTTCGTTAAAAGGTCCGTAGCGTCTCGAGGTTCAGACATGACGCCTTCCGTTAGGCGAGCGTCACGAATCAGGGTCGGTTTGTTAAACCGGATCGTATAGAACTTCTGTTGATGCTGAGCTGACCCCTGCGATTGCGTTTCGGGATTGACGAAATTCAGGCTGCCAACGAAATCCAATGTAGTTTCCTCATAGGTAGGTCTTGTCTACTAGCGTGTCGGTATAGCTGAGCGTTAAGCACGTTTCCGGTCTGTAGAACGAGAAAACCGGTCACCAGTAGATCCGATCCAAGCCGTTTAATACTACAGTATTGATGTTTTAACTGGTACAGCGTCAACTCGCTTCTGTTCCTTGCGCGTTCGCCTTTTGTCTCAATTAATCTGAAATTGGAACGCACATGCTCATATCTATACAACCACTAAAGTCCGAGGATCTACCGGAACGAACTAGACCGATTCTGGTCATGCTTGGACCCGGAATCGTAATGGCAGGACTCGCGATCGGATCAGGCGAGTTGATCATGTGGCCTTGGATTACGTCGGTCGTTGGTGCCCAGCTACTCTGGGCAGCCGCAATCGGCATCTTCCTGCAGCTTTGGGTCAACATCGAAATCGGTCGATGGTCCATCGTGACGGGCGAAAGTCCATTTACGGGTATGGCGCGTGTTATCAAACTGATGGTGTTCCTGTTCGTATTCGTTATCTTCGTCGGCAAATTTCTCCCTGGGTGGGCTCGCGAAACGGGTATTGCGTTACGTGATTTGATTTTTGGTCCAAATCACGATAGCCCGCCATGGCTGTGGACAGCCATCATCTTTGCGATCGTGGCCGCCATTCTGTTCGGACCCAAAGTAATCTACACAGCGGTTGAACGATGCATCATGGGATTGATCGTCGTGATCATCATCGGACTGCTCTATGTTGTATAGGAGATCGGCTCCGTAGAGATTTTCGTTGCGATGTGGCACGGTGTCATCGGCATCTTCGATTTTCCAGACTTTCCCGTAGACGTGCTTTCCGATGACGGGTCGGTCCGAGATCAATTGACGTTCAACCGCTTCTTCGGTGCGGTGGTATTCGCTGGCGCTGGCGGGTTAGGGAACCTTTATTACGCCTATTACTTAAGAGAGAAGAACATCGGAATGGGTGCTCGGATGCCGTCGTTGATGAGCCCAGCACATAAGCACGAAGTTAAGGAAATGGACACGGGATACCTATATCCCGAAACGGAAGAGAATCGCAGGCGATTTAAAGATTGGTTCCGATACGTCGTTGTTGATCAGACCTTTACCTTTTGGTTGCTAGGCACCTTCACGATGTTTCTCTTCATTTTTGGTGCTCTTGCCGTGCTGCACCCGATTGGTCTCGTGCCAGATCGCGCGAGCCTCGTTTGGGATTTAGCTTCGATTCTTGAACAGAGCATGGGTACGTTTGGTCGTTACGTCTTCTTGATCGTCGGTATGGCTGCATTATTCAGTACTCAGTTAGGAGGGGTAGACGGAGGCAGTCGCATCTTCTCCGATCTTCTTCATACAAACTTCAAGTTCGGTCGCTGGTTGAAACTCGAACAGTGGTACGTGGTTCTAGTTGGAACAACGATGGTTATCGGGGTGTTTAGTGTCTGGTTCTTCGGCAAGTACGACATCGCCGGCTTGGACTTTTTGTTTATTGCAGCGCTAATGAGTGGCTTCGTAATGGCGGTCTATGTCCCAATGATCCTCTATCTGAACCTTACTCGTCTTCCTAAATCAGCGCGACCCGGTTGGATCAATATTGTGTTCATGGTGCTCGCGTCAGCGATGTATATCTCGTTTGCTGGATATACGATCTTTAGCAAGGTAGCTGAAGTAGCTTCGATATAGCAACGTAACCAATCGTCTTTGGCTTGACCTTAGATGTTTGTGGCGATTCGCGGTTAGTCAGGTAAAACGACGGAGCGCGTACATGAATTACGGTCATCAAGATTCATAGTTGAATGATCTTGTTTCGTTGTATATCAGCTAGTTAAGAGGATTAGTTGCCTCTCTGCTAAAGGATTGTCATGGCCAGTCTCTGAATGGTTCTCGCACGGACAATCGATGCGTCGTTTGATGGGCTTTCGTACACCGAATCAGCACGACGATCGGCACCACTCCGTCAGTTCGTTCGGCAATTTGAGAGAGGATAACGTGGGATTGGGCGATGTCTAGATCGAATGAAGTTCATACTCACTAATATCGATATGTTATAACATATCTCAAGTTTAGAGGTAATGATGGGCTCACTTTTACCCGTTACGGTACTGTCAGGCTTCCTTGGTGCTGGCAAATCGACGATCATGAATCACGTTCTCAACAACCGTGAAGGGATGCGGGTCGCGGTCATCGTGAACGACATGGGCGAGGTCAATATCGACGCTGATCTCATCCGAGAAGATGTGTCCCTCCAGCAAGTTGACGAAAAGCTCGTTGAGATGACTAACGGATGCATCTGCTGCACACTTCGCGAGGACCTGCTCATCGAAGTCGCGCGACTAGCAGATGAGCAACGGTTCGATTATCTGCTCATTGAATCAACGGGCGTTTCTGAACCATTGCCAGTAGCGGAGACATTCACCTTTGAGGATGAACTAGGACGATCACTGTCCTCGGTCGCAAAGCTCGACACTATGGTCACAGTCGTTGACGCGTACAACTTCCCGCGACTAATGATGGATGCTGAAAGCCTCAAAGACAAAAACATGGCGGTCGGGGAGGACGACGAACGCAATATCGCCGATCTGCTCATCGATCAGGTTGAGTTCAGCGATGTCATTGTCGTGACGAAAACTGATTTGCTCGATCAGAATCAAACTGACCAGCTGCTCGCTACACTCCGTCGTCTGAATCCCAGTGCCGAGGTGCTTGTCGCTGACCATGGCGAAATCGAGCCAACTTCAATTCTCGGCACCAGCA
Organism: Gammaproteobacteria bacterium; assembly: GCA_026707905.1. Taxonomy (GTDB): domain Bacteria; phylum Pseudomonadota; class Gammaproteobacteria; order Pseudomonadales; family Azotimanducaceae; genus Bin55. The sequence goes on from JAPOVY010000078.1 coordinate 13,433, forward strand.
AATTCGATATGGCGAAGGCTGAGAACGCACCTGGTTGGTTAGTAGAACTTCGCGGCGAACACGTGTCGGAGACCGAGGAATACGGGATTGGCAGCTTCGTCTACCGTGCGCGCAAACCGTTTCACCCTCAACGACTCTACAACTTTCTCATAGCGGGGTGGCAATATGGAAACCTTGTGCGGTCTAAGGGTTACTTCTGGCTGGCTTCAAGATTCGATCAAGCGGGTTCATGGTCTCAGGCTGGCGGCATCATGAATCACGGTTTCGCAGGTTTGTTTTGGTCGGCGGTGTCAAAGGATCAGTGGCCGGACCACGGAGAACACAGAGCCGCGATCGAGAGTAAGTGTGAACCACCGTATGGCGACCGACGACAAGAAATCGTCTTTATCGGACAAGAACTAGAACAAGAACGAGCAAAACGAGCATTAGATGCGTGCCTTCTCAATGAGAGAGAACTTGCTGAGGGTCCAGTTGCTTGGAAAGAGTTCCCCGACCCCTTTCCTCACTGGGTCAACGAAGTCGAGGAGGCAAGCATCTAATGCGACAGGTCCTGAGCGATCAATTGAGCGATTTCGCAGCGATCTACGACGAGAATGTTGAAATCGTCAGCGTAAAGCGCGCCCAAGCCAAAGAATGTGAAGTCTTATCAAAACGGTTGATCAAGTCGCGACAGGTTCCGGAGTTGCGATGGATTCAACCTATCGATGATCCTGATGCCTCAGTCCGTGCTTTACCAACGAGAATCGACGGCGACGTTCGTTCTGCGATTCTCGCACAAATCATTGAGGCTAGTGAATTGCTTGGCGAACTCATCGAATGTGATCGGGTCGGCATTCGCCTCGAGACACTCAATGCGCCGATGTGTCCGCGCTTCCACGTAGACCAGATTCCTTGCCGTATGTTGATTACACTAAGGGGGGTGGGAACGGAGTGGATTCCGAACCCGGATGTTGACTGGAACGTGTTCGACGACCTCGACTCCGAGGAGCTGCCTGCGCAAACTGACCGACAGATTCAGCGATTGAGTACCGGCAACTGGTCGCTATTGAAGGGCGGTGGCTGGCAGGATCATTTTCGTGGCGTAGTCCACCGTTCTCCTCATAACGTTGGTGAGCGGCTACTTTTAGCGCTTGATCCGCTGGTAGAACCCGCAGAAGTGAATTAGGCTTCGAGGAATTACAAAGGACCTGCAGTTTGGTTGTATGAGAAGATTCTTCAAGGTTTAACACTTGATAGTAAGGATGTCATCAATAGCAAAAAAGTAAATCGGATCAATGTGATATATTGAATTTATGGCGGAGGGGCAGGGATTCGAACCCTGGGAGGCGCTAACCTCGCTGGTTTTCAAGACCAGTGCTTTCGACCACTCAGCCACCCCTCCACCGGGACGGGATTATAGGAAGCAAATCTCACCTACGGTTAGTCGTTCTTGCCCCTATTGGCAGATCCAAAAATGGTTGAATTGCTATTGAGGTTCAGTACCGGGGTCCGCTAATCGCTTCGCCCATTTGTAATCAGCTTTGCCGCTGGGGCTCCGAAACACTTCGTCAACATAAACGAAATCCTTCGGTAGTTTGTAGCGAGCTATATGTTCCTCACAGGTCTTGAGAATGTCAGAGGAGTCGGGTTCAACGCCGTCTCGCAACTGAACGATTGCCACGACTTCGTTACCCCATCGCTCTGATGTTCGAGCGGTGACGACCGCATCAAATACGTTGGGGTGATGCTTGATCGCTTGCTCAACTTCCTCAGCAAAAATCTTCTCGCCGCCTGAATTGATGGTTACGGAATCGCGGCCATGGAGCTCCAGCGAACCGTCCGCTAGCAACCGCACTTTATCGCCTGGAATAGAGTAACGGGTACCGTTAACAGTTGCAAACGTGCGTTTGGTCTTCTCTTCGTCGCCAAGGTAGCCAAGCGGGATGTTACCGCTCCGAGCCCACCAACCTAATCCTTCGTGTCCTGGTTCGAGTTCAGTGGACAGATCTTCGGACAGTACCGCATTGTGTTCGGTTAACGTGAATTGACCCGTACTGACGCCAGTCTTCGCACTACTCACGTGAGACGCTTGGCCGCCCGTCTCGGATGAACCCGCGGAGTCAATGATGTTCAGGTTAGGAAGTAGCGAAATTAGTTCTTCTTTGACCTTTGCGGTCATGATCGCACCACCAGTAATGATGTTGCGCAAGGTCGGTAATTCTCGATGTGCACGCGCAAGCTGGTCGGCGAGAGGCCTACCGAACGCGTCGCCCACAATCAGAAGATTAGAGACGTTTTCACGTTCGATGATGTCGATCACATCTTCTGCGTCGAATTTTCTTACATTGTCCTGGATTACAACCGTCCCGCCTGAATTGAGCATCTGTAACGCGTTCCAATGACCGGCGCCATGCATGAACGGCGGCGCAGGAAGCGAGCGTCGATCCATCGGAATCGCACGTTGTACGAACTCGTCCACACTGGTTAACACAGATCCGTTGGTTCGTCTTGCACCCAACGCAGCAATCAATATGTCATCTTGACGCCACAAGACGCCTTTCGGCATGCCGGTAGTACCCCCGGTGTAGAGGATGTAGAGGTCGTCCGCAGAAAGTTCGACATCGGGTTCTTGATCAGGCGAAACCGCTAGTGCTTTTTCGTAGTCAACCGCACCCTCGATTAACCCATCATCTGAGTCTTGTACCTGCAGAAAGACTGATAAGGTAGGTACTTCGGTGCGGATGGCCTGGACACGATCGGCCAGTGAACTATGAAATACGAGCGCTTTTGCATTTGCATCGTTTAGAAGATAGATCAATTCTTCGTCAACGTATCGATAGTTGACATTGAATGCCGCAGCGCGCGCTTTAAACGTACCGAGCATTCCCTCTAAGTACTCGTTGCCGTTATATAAGTAGAGACCGACATGGTCTTGACCAGATTCCCATGGTTGGAGCTCTTGCCGCGGTCGATTGAAACCGATATCTTGCTGTAGAAGGTAGTTGGCGAGTCGGCGCGTGCGCTGTTGTAGTTCGTAGTACGTAATCCTTCGATCACGAAACACGATCGCTTCTCGCAACGGTACAGCGTTAGCAACTGCATCATTGATGGTGCCGAGGTTCATCGTCATCTAACTTTCCTTCGGATTAGTCGCCAATGCGGAGGCGTCGTCGCCATTGAACAGGGGTTGAGACGTGGAGTCTGCGCTGCCCTCGGATTGACGTGTAGAGGGCATTCCATCGAACACGATATGGTCTGAATGGCCACTGCGAACTTTTGCTACTTCAGGATACATAAGGCGGAAAAGCAACGTACTTCCACCTACAAGCAAAGCACTGATCAACATTGCGGTACGGATCGAATACGCTTCCGCCAACCATGCGATTGGAATTATTGCCAATGGCATAAGCCCATGAACGGTCCACGAAATCGACATCACACGCCCGCGTAATTCCGGAGGTACTGCAAGCTGCAGCATGCTCATATTGAGTGAACCCATCGCGGAATAAGCAATACCGACGAAGAACAGTGCAAATGCGGCACTGAGCATCGTCGTGCATAATGAGAAGATGGTCAAAGCTAACGACCAGATAAATGCAGAAATGAAGAGCGTTCTACCTTTTCTGCGTAAATCGCCAGCTTGTGCAAAAATCAAGGATCCACTTAGAGCACCGATCCCCATACTGGTTAGTAGAAAACCATAGTCTTCAGGTCGATTAGATAGGACCTCGGCGTTGTAAACGGGCATCAAGAACGTAGGTGCGAATCCGAACGACATCGGTACCAACCCAATCCAAATCAAGCCGAGTACGACCTTGTCATGCCAAACGAATCGAATTGCTTCTGCGATGTCGTCCCATACCGGCGGTTTATTTTCGCGGTGTGGTTCACCACGAAAATCCAGTAGGATCGTCCAAATAACCGAACCTACGTACAACGCCGTAATAAAGAAAAAGACAAGCCCGACACCGGTAGCCGACGTTGTATCGCCGGCGGCGAACCAGCCGATCAATATTCCGGCGACTGATGGACCGAGAATCCGCGCAGAGTTGTACGTCGAGCTAGAGAGCATCATCGCATTTGTGAGCATCTTAGGTCCAACGATTTCGGGGACAATCGTGCTTCGCGCAGGCATACTCAAAGCCAGCACCGTGCCATTGATCAATCCGAAAATGATGAAGTGGTCGTACGTTACATGACCAGCGAAGATGATCCAGCCAAAAATGCCGGTTGCAATAGCGTTCAAGGTCTGTGATAAGACCATTACTGGCTTCTTTTCAAATCGGTCTGCGATCACGCCACCTAACGGACCAACGATCACAGACGGCGCCATAAAGGCGATCATGACCCCGGACAGCGCGAGGGCAGACTCGGTGATGTCGTAGGTTAACCAACCACGAGCGACGATCTGCATCTGCATGCCGAAAGAAGCAGACATGCTAGAGATCCAAATAAGGCGAAAGTCGCGATATTCGAATGCATTGAGCATTCGAACTCTCTGCCAGATTGACTTACTTGAGGCAGAGGTACTCAAACAGACGAAACGGTAATACGGAGCGGCGAATTTTAGGGATTCAGGTCATACGCTCATTTCGAATGGGTTGATCTATTGAAATTATCTTTATAGATCAGAGAATTGATTGACTCTTGAGCCTAATTACTCAACTTTACTGCGAATCGAGAAACGCCTTTACATCTGCTTGATCTTGATACCGTTCCGGAATCGGAAACTTGAAGATTCGAGCGGCGTTGAGTCCAAGAATCTTGGCGCGTTGGGCGTCAGTTAGTTGGTACATCGTACGTTCAATTGCCGCTGCTGAGTGTGGCCAAGTGCCTTCGTGATGCGGGTAGTCATTCGCCCATAGAAAGTTGTCCACGAGATTGTGCTCAGCGGCTAAGTCCAGTCCAGGTTTGTCCTCTTGGAACGTTGCGAAGCCATTGGAGCGGAAGAAGTCGCTGGGCATTTTCTTGAGTTGAGGTCGTACAAACATGTGGTGTTTGCGGTACGCTTCATCAAGCGCCCAGATCGTCCATGGGATCCAACCGATACCCGCTTCCACACTCCCAAAGCGAAGATTTGGGTAACGCTCAAGGACGCCGGACGCGCACAAGTTCGCAATCGGTTCCATGGTGGGTGCCAGCGAGTGAACTGCATAGTTGATTACGGCGCCACCATGTCCTCTTGACGTGCGAGGATCACGACCCGTCGATACATGAAAAGTAATCGGAATATCTGCAGCTTCGACGGCTTCCCAAAGTGGATCAAATTCAGGTAGGTTGTAGTTCAGGTGTTCGTGATCGCCCGGTCCCCAAATCGGCTTACAGGGGAGAGCCAAACCCCGAAATCCCAGCTCGGCGGTGCGTTGAATCTCTGCGATCGCGCCGGGAATATCTGCCGATGCGATACATGCCATGGGTGAGAGCCTATCGTTGTACGCACCAAACACTTCCCATGCCCAGTCGTTCCATACTCGACACATCGCTTGACTGAAAATTGGATCTGACGTTGCCCAAATGACAAGACCCTTGTTTGGGAATAGAACTTCGGCATCGACGCCGTCATCAGACAGGTCCGCAATACGTTCTTCAGGCGTAACGCCTGCACCATTACGGAGCGCGTCTTCTCCTTCAAATTTGATATTCCGAATTCGTACGGGACGAAAACCTTCGGTTTTTTGAAACTTATTACCTTTCGTATCGGTGCTAACGCCGGGCAGTCGATGCTGAAATTTCTTGTCCATGCGTTTCCGCCATAGGTCAGCGGGTTCTTGCACGTGCCCGTCAAGCGAAACCATGAAGTACTTGTTCGGGTCATCCGGGCGAGCAGTGCGCGTCCAGTTGTCGATACCCGGCGTTTCTAAACGCCATTCGTTATTCGGATCGATTGTTCTAAGTTCAGGACGCATATGGATTTTTGTCACGATAACGAGGGGAAGAATGGTACCTTGTATCGATCTTATTTAGACGATTAGCTGGACGACGCCATGTAGATGTAGCGGCTCCCGATTCCGACACGAATTCGAGTTCAAATCTACACACAAAGGACGCGACCGTCAGCCGCTTAAATCAAATCCCCTAACTCAGTCATCAAGTAGCTCCTGTGCTATTTCTCGAGCATCCTCAATGCGATCCAATATATGACTGTCAGGAACGTTTTTCAACACGTTCAGTGAGTCAAACAATTGGCGTATAGAGTCAGATAAGCCAACGATTATGACGTCGGTTTTCTCGTTGGCGGCAACGCCCATTAGTTGCTCCGTGACCAAAGCGGAACTATCGTCCATATACACGGTTTCAGTGAAGTCAAAAATCACGATCTCGTGGTCTTTGATGTCTGCACTAAACGTATTAACAAGACGATGAGAAGACGCAACTGTAAAGGTACCACGAAGGGCAACTAAACCTACTCGTGCTAAGAAACGATCTGAATTCATGTCGTCTGGATGCAGAAAAGTACTGTCTAACAACGGCACCGATATCACATTATCAAGTTCGAGTCGCTCGAGCTGACTCGCGTGCGCGAGTCCTGCAATGATGAGACCAACGGTCACAGCGGTTACGAGATCGATAAACACTGTGATACCCATCGTGGTAATCATGACGAGCATGAACCCTCTCGGAATCGTGAGCAAGTAGCGCAGATTTCGCCAGTCGATGATGTCAATACCAATCTTTATCAGGATCGCGGCTAAGACCGCGTGAGGAATTGGCGATACGTACTTCCCTAGACCTAGCACGACCGAGAGCATCAGCAGTGTGTATACGATGCCAGAGACACGCGTGGAGCCACCGGCCCGGATGTTCGTTAACGTACCAAGCGTGTTTCCAGCGCCCGCCATTCCTCCGATCGCTCCGGCGCATATGTTTCCTAGTCCTTGTCCGATCAATTCCTTGTTCGGCTTGTGTTGCGAACCAGTGACCGATTCGGCAACCAAGGACGTCAACAAACTATCAACCGATCCGAGCAATGCCAGAATTAGCGCCGGTTCCAGTGCGCGAACGAGGAAATCAAGTGTCGGTACGCTTAGCGTCAGTTCTGGCATACCCACTGGCACTTCGCCAATAATCGGTGCATCTGTGAGCCATACCATCCCTAATGTGGTTCCGATGACGAGAGCGACAACAGGACCTGGAATGTACACGGAAGCTCGACGAGGCCAGAGAATCACAATCAAAAATGAAATCGTTGCGATCGAGAATGCACTCATATTGGCATACGGGATTTCTTCGAATAGCTTCGTGACAGAATCGATCGGTCCCCCACCTGCGCTCAATCCAACGAACGGGAGCAGCTGAATCAAAATGATGATTAAGCCAATTCCAGACATAAATCCTGAAATCACCGCTTGCGGGGTATACGCGATGAACCGGCCAATTCGGATCAGTCCGAAGAAAACCTGAATGCACCCGCCCATAGCGACGATTGTTAAGGCTTCCCCGATTGACGTCGCGTGAGACGTAACGATCACGGCAACGACGACTGCCATCGGTCCTGTTGGTCCCGAGATTTGACCTTTCGTGCCGCCAAACAGTACGGCGAATAGCCCAACTCCGACAGATCCATAAAGTCCCGCGGCAGCACCTAATCCGGATGCGATACCAAACGCTAGTGCAGCCGGGAGTGAAACAACGGTCGCTGTAAGTCCGCCGTAAATGTCACCGGCGAAATCTCGAGCACTATAGGTCATCGTGGAAATTTAAGCGCTGATTGCTTTTATTTCAATCGTATCGCAGAACTTTCTGTGGCGTAATTCACAGAATACGATATCTTGAGATCGAAATTTCTCCTGAATAAAAATTACGCTAGTTTGTTATTCTCAATTGGTCATAACGACGTCATCAGTAGCACAGTTTATCGCAGACTATGGCAGACGATGGCTCCGAAGGACATTGCTGAGACGATTGGATGGCGCATCGACGAAGAAGGGCAACTACCTACCAGTGAAGGTATATTTCACGCCGACATGCAGGTAAGAACGTGACGATACAAAACGACATTAAGGAACAGGATCTAATCCTCAGATTCTGGTTAGGTGAGGATCAAAATAACCTAGAGCTCGTCAAGCAAAAGCAAAAGATCTGGTACAGTGGTACGGAGCAAATTGACCAGGAGATTCGGAATAACTTCGGCGCGGTATACGAGCGCGCCGCTACTGAAACGTTGTTGCACTGGGCTGAAACCGCTCAAGGCGCTTTAGCGTTGGTCATCCTCCTGGATCAGTTTTCCAGGAATTTGTTTCGAGGAACCGTACGCGCGTTCGCGCAGGACCCGATGGCCAGGGCTGTTGCGAAACGTGCATTTAACAACGGGCTCGATAGTGAAATGTCAGTCCCAGGTCGAATATTCCTGATGCATCCATTCCACCACAGTGAAGAGCTAGTCGATCAGTTATTCGGTTGCGATCGATTGCGAGACCTTATCGATGAAGGTCACGAAGAATGGCGAGAAATGCTCGACACTAGCGTTGAATGGTTCAACGGACACCGCGACATCGTGAAGCAATTCTCGCGATTCCCACATCGAAATAGACTCCTGGGAAGGAAGTCGACAAAGGTTGAAGAAGAGTACCTTGCCGAATCTAGCGACTTCGGTCAATAACTGAAGAGCGTAATAGATATTAATGTCAACCTATTGATATATAAGCATATTATTTAGCTATATAGTGTAGAGACGACATTCGATCGCTTCGCTTAGTGATCTCGAATAACGTCAATTTGCCGAGTATCACCGCAGTCATCAGACGTACGGAACGCCTTGAGCTTCGACGTACAACGAGTAAATCGAGTGTGAGCCGCAGATGAAAAGCCGGTTTCGTTTTGTTCCGCCAAAACAAAGGTTCGCCGATCCTTCTGGGAGATGGATCTTTCCAATTAATCCACCGTCTGGGTTGAACACGTGTACACCATCATCGTTCGGATCGCCCCAACCGGTGCTTGCCCAAACGTTTCCATCGGTATCACACCGAATTCCGTCCGTTGAAGTCTGACCCATGCTACAAAAAACTCGGTGATTGTTGATGGACTTGCCATCTGCGCTTACATCGTACTGGTGAATATCGCGAGGATGACCTGGTTTATGCGAAGCGCCAGTGTCGACGATATAGAGGGTCTGATGGTCTGGCGCGAAACATAAACCGTTTGGCTTTTCGAGTTCCTCGTCGACCACGGTTGCAGAGAGGTCAGCGGGATCGATGCGATATGTACGGGTAGGTAACTCGAACGGTGCTTTGTGCCCTTCGTAGTTCCAGATGATGCCATAGCCTGGATCCGTAAACCAGATTGCGCCGTCAGGATGTACGACCACATCGTTAGGTGCGTTTAGCCGCTTTCCGTCAAACGAATCCATGAGTACGGTGATCGTGCCGTCGTGCTCTGTACGCGTCACTCGACGTGCACCATGTTCGCAGGAGACTAGTCGACCCTGACGATCACGCGTGTGGCCATTTGAGTTATTGGCAGGTTGCCGATACACCGTGGTTTCCCCCGTGATTTCGTCCCACCTAATAATGCGGTCGTTAGGAATGTCGCTACACAGTAAATAGTGTCCATCTCCGAACCAGACCGGTCCTTCCGCCCAACGCGTACCGGTATACAGTCGTTCGAGTGATGAACTACCGAGGATGTATTGCCGGAAGCTTGCATCGACCACTTCGACCGCGGGATCCGGGTATCGTTGTGGCATGTTCCAGTCACGCGGAAGATTGAAGGTATTTGGCATTTGTAAGACCTTGTGAACTGCTATGTTGGCTGCGCATCTTGGGTTACGCGATCGAACACCATGATGTAAGTGAGTTTTTTAGCTCGTTTTGGTTTTACCGTGATCTTGATTTCCATTAAACCTGAACGTTCAAGGTTGAAGGTGTGCGTTACACGGCGCGAAGTGGAAGCATATTTTTCGGTTAATTTACGATTCGACCATTTCACAGTTCGCCCATGGATTCTTCCTACAGCGAAGTTCCGTGGTTCAAGCATCTGTGGACACGTCACAACGATGTCTGAACCTTGCTGTGTGACCGATAGTTGTTGGCATGCGAGAATTTGAGGTAGATTCCCCGTGGCACCAGCAGCCGACGGACTTGCGGGATTGTTAGGTACCGGCATCAGCACACCGCCAGCGCCTACAGCGACTCTTGAACCAAAACCACTACGTGAAGACTTGGCTTTCGGAACCTTGGGTCTCCGTTCTTCTGTCAGATCGCGATTAAGTGTCCAGTCTCCGATGAGGCTTGGTTTGTCAGCTGCAGTAATCGGAACGGCAAGTAATAACAGCGCCATACCAAGCGCGAACGCTGACACTAGACTCACATGAAGTTGCATGAAGATACGGTGTCTTGGGTCATCCATCGTTAGAGTCCAGCTGCGACCAAATCCTGCATCCGAATCAAGCCAATAGCTCGGTCATCTTGTAGTACAACTAGAGACGTAATCTGTGAGTCACGCATTCTTGCCAGACAGTCGAACGCTCTTGATTCGGCATCAATCGACCCATGTCTTACATTCGGAAGTCCGCTATTTCTGCGACTCATTCCGTAGCAATCCCGGCCGCTCACTTCCAGATCAAGTTTGTGACGTTCCGCCAGCCGTCGAATGTCGCCGTCGGTTAGCATCCCGAAAAAAGTATCGTCGGACTCGGTCAACAAGGCGAGTCCGAGACCTTTCGACGACATCTCATAGATCACATCATTCAACGAGGCATCGGCAGAAATCGTTGGCAGATCGTCACTTTTAACCATTAAATCGTGGACGCTCAGGAGCAATCGGCGACCTAGTGTGCCACTTGGGTGAAATTGAGCGAAGTCATCAATGGTGAAGCCTTTCGCTTGCTGTACGCAGATCGCGAGAACGTCGCAGATCGCCAAGCTCGTACCACTGCTGATGGTCGGTGCGAGATCCCATTCGTCAATCTCAGGAATCTTCGGAATCGTTAATGCGACATCCGCCAGACGTGATAGTTTTGAATTTGTCTCCGAAAGGCTGATGACTGAACCGTCGGTGACATTCTTGAATTGTCGCACGAACTCGAGTGTCTCCTCGTTTCCACCGCTCTTCGAGATCGCCAACATGGCCGTACCTTCGTTTACGATCCCGAGATCACCGTGCAACGCTTCGACAGGGTGGACAAAAACTGCGCGTGTTCCCGTACTGTTAAGCGTTGCTGCAGCTTTCTGACCTATCAAGCCACTTTTACCGATACCTGTAACAACCAGGATGGACTGAAGTCGAGCAATGATCTCTACCGCTTTAGCGAATGATGTATCGAGCAGCGTCCGAGTCTCCCGCATTGCCCGTTCATAGGACGCCAGCATGCGCTTACCTTCTTCGAGCGCGTCATTCATCAGATTGATTCAAGCGTTGAATAACGATGCTGCGTTGTCCCAGAAGATTCGTTTTATGCTATCGCGCTGGATCGGCTGCTCTTCAAGGTGTTGCATACCTAATGGCCAAGTGCCATCTGGATGTGGATAGTCAGTGTTAAACGCCACGTACTGATCACCGACGAGCTCGCAAACTGCCGGTAGTGTCATTTCATCGCCGCGGCACGCGACAAGAAAGTTGGATTTGAAATATTCAGTCGGTCGTTTAAGGAGCATCGGATGTTCCGCACGTCCCGAAAAGTCGTAGTGTTGTTCCATGCGTTGAAGCCAGTACGGCAACCAACCTGCATCCGCTTCAACATGGACGACCTTAAGGCGGGGATGTTTTTCGATCGTCCCGAACCAGATCAAACACATCATGGCAACCATTGCTTCAAATGGGTGAGCTGCGATGTGTCCAGAAGTGTGCGTGGACATGCGATCACCATAGGATGGTAGGTAAGGTGAACCGGAGTCATGCAAGCAGATCGGTAAACCTAGGTCCGAAATACACTCCCACAACGGATCATAGTCCTCGCTACTGAGATTTCGACCGTCGGCGGGATTCGGTCGAATGTAGAAACAGCGAGCACCTTTTGCCGCCATCCGTTTTGCTTCTTCGACCGCGAATTCGGGAGACTGTACGGGTAGCATCGCTGCCATGAACAATCGCGCAGGATCTTTTGAACAGTACTCGAAGCTCCATTCGTTGTATGCGCGACATACCGCCCATAACAGTTCTGGGTCGTGAAAAGGTTTTCCGAGAATTTGACCACCGACCGTGGGATAAATCACTTGAGCGTCAACGCCTTGCTCGTCCATGTCAGTGAGGCGCGCTGTATTACTAAATCCAGCCTCACGTGTCCGAGCGAATCGTTCCATAGCCTTACGAGTTGCCGCATGAAATTCGGTGGAATTCATTGGGTAGGAACCGTCTTGTTTAGTAATCGGTTCCCCTTCTACCATCATGCCGCGCTGACCGTTTCCGTAGTCGCCGACTTTTGGCGCTCGATCCGCAAATTCTGGATCGATGTAATCCTGCCAGATCGAAACAGGTTCCATCTGATGCGCATCGGTATCTAGGACTCTCAAGCCATCACGCATATCCAGTCTCCAAGTAACTCGTTTCTAGGTGCAAACTTTAAGGTTCAGGTGAGTATTAGAAAGCTGCAACGACAAGTCGCATTAAATTGCCGCTCGAAAAAGTCAATCTGTCAGGTATGAAGCAAGAGCACGAAGAAGGGTTGCGTCAACAAATCGATCGTTTTACCAAGGTTGACAGAGGCGGTTGGAAGGTTGGTCTTACATCGGGCGGTAGCCGCGACGGCATGGGTATCGGATTTCGACCGTTTGGGCACATTGCCAAGGATCGAATCTATGAGTCCGGGATCTCGATTAAATTGAGTCAAGTTGGGGATATTGGCGTCGAAAACGAGCTTTGCTTTTTATTTGGTGAGACCGTGCCGATGGACGCGGACCTAGGTCGAATCCAGCATTGTGTAGAAGCACTTCGACCTGGATTCGAACTGAATGAGCGACGGTTAGATGGCACAGCGACCGTGTGTGATCGGCTTGCTGACAATCTATCGCAATACGGTATCGTCGTGGGAACGCCATTTTCTGGTTTTCGCGACCTTGAGCTCAAGGACCTTGTTGTCACGTTACTACGCGACGATTCAGAAATAGCCACCGTATACGCTGAAGGTCACATCGACGACCACTACGATTCGTTACTTGCACTGGTTCGCGTATTGGCGAAGTTTGATCGTCGAATTGAGGCCGGTGACCATGTGATTACCGGCGCATTCGCACGTGAACGCGTAGAGCAAGCGTCCGCGTGGCGCGGCGATTTTGGTTTAGGAATAGGCTCCGTTGAGGTGAACTTCGAATGAAGATTCTCGTAATCCCAGGATTGACGTTACCTAAGGTAGATGAGTCAATCGTCGCACAAATCCGTGCAGCGAGTCAAGGGGCGGATGTAGTCGTCGCGGATCCTCAAAGCGCGATTGCTGAGGTCCACGATGCTGAGATCGTTTTGGGTTTTGTAAACCGCGCTATGTTCGAAAAAGCGAAAGCGCTCAGATGGGTACAGTCCATCTCTTCAGGTGTTGACATGTTCCTTTACGACGAGTTCGTTGAGAGCGATGTCGTACTGACAAGTGAAAAGGGGCTCGTTGGCGAACACCTTGCTGACCATGGTTTCGGACTCTTGTTAATGCTTACACGCCAACTCCGGACAGCGTTACTCTTAGGTCCGGATTCGTGGAATAAACGTCCTGAAATGCGTCGACAGGAAATCGAGTTGACAGGAAGCACGATGGGCGTGTTCGGTTTCGGTAGCACAGGAAGGGCTATGGCTCGAAGAGCCGTAGGCTTCGGCATGGATGTGCTCGCGTTAGATCGCGATCCGGTACCTACGACAGCCGAGGTTGATGAAGTTTGGGAACCCGTTCGATTCGAGGAGCTGTTACGTGCATCCGACGTAGTCGCGATCTGTTGTCCTTTGACCAATGAAACACGAGGGAAATGGAACCGCGAAGCATTCAAGTCGATGAAGCCCTCTTCGTTTCTTGTCAACGTCACTCGCGGCGAAGTTATGGTAGAAGTCGACTTAGTTGAAGCGCTCAAAACTGGCGAAATCCGCGGCGCCGCGTTGGATGTCACGCCGCGAGAGCCGCTCCCAGCCGATAGCCCTTTATGGGAACTCGAGAACGTGGTGATGACTCCTCACACCGCAGGCGCAAGTCAGTTTCGTGCGCAACGCAATTTGGATCGTTTTCTAACGAATCTACAGCGTTATCTAGCGAATGAATCGCTCGAAGGTCTCATCGACAAGCAATTAGGTTACTAACCGACAAAATCTTGTCTTAGAGAATCCAATTCATCAGAAAATAGATACAACTTAATGGAAACTAGCTACGCGATCGAGGTCAAAGGTCTGCGGAAGTCATATGGGGACTTTGAAGCCGTAAAAGGCATCGATTTAAGAGTGAAGACCGGTGAGATTTTCGCGCTTCTTGGTCCGAATGGCGCAGGCAAGACAACCACGATCGAAATACTTGAAGGATTTCTTACACCGAACGCTGGTAGCGTAAAGGTGCTTGGCTACGATCCAGCAAAGCATGAACGCGTCTACAAGGAACGAATAGGCATCGTTCTTCAGGAGACAGAAGTCGAAGAATTCCTTTCTGTAGAAGAGTCGATCCGTCTCGTACGCTCCTACTATCAAAATCCGTTACCTCTTGACGATGTGCTGGCGGTCACCGGACTGACTGATCTTCGTCGCGTTCGTCCGCGCAAGCTTTCTGGCGGTCAGAAGAGACGATTGGATGTTGCGATGGGTCTTGCAGGCAATCCTGATCTACTTTTTCTTGATGAGCCAACCACTGGTTTTGACCCTCAAGCCCGACGTGATGCTTGGGATATGCTCAGGAATCTCCGAGAACTTGGAAAAACGGTACTACTCACCTCACATTACATGGACGAGGTAGAGCACATTGCGTCTCGTGCGGCAGTCATGATCGATGGCAAGATCGTATTAGAAGGCACACCGCAGGACCTAGCACACGAAGCGGAACCGACTATTTCCTTTCGCGCGACAGCGAACCTTAACTTACCGAACGGACTTGAGGCAGAATTTCATGAAGGTGACTCGCAGTATCTGATTTCCTCCTCCGATCTAGTCAAAACGCTGTACGTCCTGACCAGTTGGGCGATTGAGAACAACGTAAGCCTTGAAGACTTGAGCATCACGCGTCGATCATTGGATGATGCATTCGTGGAATTGACGCAACGTGCTGAGAACGGACAAGAACGTTGAGGTCCCTTCAGCTTCTCGCTATCCAGTACGCATATGAAAACGTAAGGTTCTGGCGGAACTCAATTGCCGCCTTTTTTACGGTCGCTCTTCCGATATTAATGATGATGATCCTGTGCCTCTTATTCGGATCGCAACAAACCGTCGTAGAGGGTCAGCCAGTCTATTGGTCCACGTTCTACGTGCCGTCGCTCTCGGCTATGGCGGTAATTGGCGCTTGTTTTACGAATATCGCGATGGAAGTCTCGATTTCTCGGGATCGTGGTCTCTTGAAACGCTATCGCGGAACACCGCTGCCCGTTTCTATTTTGGTTTGTGCCAAGCTCGTGCATGCGGTCGTGCTTGGGTTCTTGCTCGTGATCTGTCTGATCGGTGTCGGCGTCTGGGTTTTTGATGCTTCGGTGAACGGAATTCAGCTTAGTCTGTTCGTGGTTGCACTGATCCTTGGTTCGATCACGTTTTGTGCACTTGGTTTGGCCGTCGCGGCCTTGATACCGAACGCAGAAGCTTCCCCTGCGATCGTACAGGCTGTGGTACTACCTCTGCTGTTTATCTCTGATGTATTCCTGCCGATGGACAACGCACCGGCATGGCTGCAATGGATCGCGTCAGTATTCCCAGTACGCCATTTTGCGTTGATTCTGCAATCGACGTTCCACCCGATTCTGGCTAGCGATATTCGAGTGTCGATCCACTTATTTGTGATGGCGGCGTGGTTTGCAGTTGGTCTCGTTGTCGCGATTCGGTACTTTCGTTGGGAACCGCGCCGTTAGGGTTACGTTTCCGTCTTTTGATTAGCGCAGTGGTCAGCAATCAGCATAGAGAGCCTTTCCTAAAATTGTCAGAGCTCTCTGGGTTGCGTCGTAACAGCCGATACAGAGACGGAACCATCCATATTTGAACTTAAGCCACGGGTCAATATGGCTGAAATTCAGCCAATGCTTCACACGAAGGATATCTCGACGCTTCGAGACTTCTACGAATCGCTTGGTTTTACTCAGGAACTACTGTACGCACCAGAGGAAGAGCCAAACTGGTTGAGACTACAGTTTCAAGGCACTTCGATCATGCTTCAAAGTAATGATCAAGCTCAACCTAATGAAGCTATGCACGATGTCGAGCTGTATTTTGTGTGCGACGAAATCGACGGTATCTACGCAACGTGGAAACGTCGCGGGATTGATGTGACGCAACCTAAAACCGCTTTCTATGGATACAAGCAAATGTACGTACGTGATCCGGATGGTCGTCGCGTTTGTTTTGAAAGTGTCGTCCGAAGTTCATAGATTCCCTCATATCTCATTACTCGTAATCGAACCAGAATAGAAACACAAATGCAGGACTCCGAGTACAAACACAATTTCCACACCCACACCTTCCGCTGTAAACACGCGAAAGGGGACGCAGTAGACTACTGCCAGTATGCGCGGGAACACGGTATGGAAACGATTGGTTTCTCCGATCACACGCCGTTACCAGACGATCGATGGATCAGCGCGCGAATGCACGTCGCACAACTTGATGACTACGTTGAGGCCGTTAGACGCGCTCAACGTGAGTACCCAGATCTCCGGGTGTTACTTGGCATGGAGTGCGAATACGTGCCGAAATTCCACGCTTTCTACGAAGATGAGTTATTTGGTGAGCGCGAATTTGATTACTTGGTGGGTGGACCGCATTTTTTCACTGACGACTACGGTAATTGGATCGGTACTTACGGTGGAACTGTCGATGGTAAATCATTAGCAGATTACGGACGCTACGTGAGTGAGATGATCGAAAGCGGTCTATTCGCGTTTGTCGCGCATCCCGACTTATTCGGAAACTGTTACAAGACGTGGGATGAAAACACGATTGCGGCGAGCCGAGACATTTTTGCAGCCGCCGCTGAGTGTGGCGTAGGACTCGAAATCAATGCGCTTGGCTTCCGAAAGATTGCCAAGAAGAAGATGTTCAATCCATATCCGCTCTATCCATGGCCTCCATTCTGGGAATTAGCTTCCGAGTACGAGGTGGAGGTAATTGTTAACGCTGACGCCCATCGACCTACGGATCTGCAGCGAATGACGTCAGACGCGGAGGCACTGAGAATTCGATGTAATCTTCCAGCAATGGATCCAATGAGCATTGGCTCGCGATTGGAAGAAACCACAGACTGACTGAGTTGAGACGTGTCTGTCGAGTCTTCATTCAGTTTAATACATGCATGATCGGTCGTTCTAACGACTGACGATAAAAGGAGATTGAAGGATGGCTGAAGCAATCGACTACCAGTATATTGGTACTCGACCCATTCGACCTGATGGAATTGAGAAAGTGACTGGACGCGCCAAGTTTGGCGCAGATGAAATGTTGCCAGGAATGTTGGTAGGCAAGGTCTTGCGCAGTCCGCATGCGCATGCCAAGATTCGATCAATCGATACTAGCGAAGCTGAAACGATTCCAGGTGTGTTCGCGGTAATAACTGGACGCGATTTCCCTGAGCGCGCACCGGGACGGGGTCGGGGAGGCTTTTCTGAGAACATCATCGCGGCTACTAAAGCGCTGTACCACGGGCACGCCATCGCTGCAGTCGCCGCAGCGAATCACGCAGCAGCGGATGCAGCACTTGAGGCGATCAAGGTCGACTACGAGGTGCTTCAAACCGTTACGGACCCGGTCGCTGCCATGGCTGACGATGCGCCAATACTTAACGAAAAGCAGTTCACACGAAGTCCCAACGGACCTTCATCTGAGCCATCGAATATCGCGGCGCATACGATCACGGCTGATCGTGGCGATATCGAACAGGGATTCCGCGACGCTGATGTCGTCGTCGAAAGAACGTTTAAAACGCCGATGGTACATCAAGGCTACATCGAGCCGCACGCTTGTACCGCGAACTACACCGAGACCGGCAAAGCGACTGTCTGGTGCTGCACACAAGGACATTTTGGTGTGAGGTCGCAAACGGCTGGGATCCTAGGTATGGATCTTCACGATCTCAAGGTCGTTGCTAGCGAAATAGGCGGCGGCTTCGGGGGTAAGACCATTATTTATCTAGAACCATTAGCGCTCAAGCTGTCCCAGATCAGTCACCGACCGGTTCGCATGGTCATGTCGCGTGAGGATGTATTTCGCGCCACGGGACCCGCGTCAGGGTCCGTCAACACGATCAAGATTGGCGCAAAGAAAGACGGCACGATAACCGCAATGTCAGCAAAGCTGATTTACGAAGCAGGCGCATATCCTGGCAGTCCAGTAGGTGCAGGCAGCATGTGTGTATTTGCACCATACGAGGTCGAAAACGTACGAATCGAAGGCTTCGACGTCACTGTGAATCGTCCGAAAGTAGCAGCCTATCGTGCACCTGGCGCACCGCAATCTATGTATGCGTCCGAGTCCGTGCTAGACGAAATCGCCATAAAGATTGACATGGATCCCCTTGAGTTTCGCCTCAAGAATGCCGCGGACGAAGGTACGCAATCCACGTATGGACCAAAGTTCCAGGCTATTGGATTGAAGGAGTGCATCCGCAAGGCGATGGATCACCCGAACTACAAAGTGCCTCTAGGCGAAGATGAAGGTCGCGGTATTGCGGTTGGCTTCTGGTTCAACGGGGGCAATCAGTCGAGCGCTGAAGTGCATATCACCGACGATGGGCACGTACTTGTCGTTGAGGGTAGTCCAGATATCGGAGGAAGTCGTGCGTCTATGGCTCTGATGGCCGCTGAGACCCTCGGGGTTCCCTATGACCACATCCGGGTTAATGTGGCAGATACGGATTCAACTGGATACTGTGCCACGACGGGTGGCAGTCGTACAACGTTCGCGACCGGTCTAGCTGTCATCAACGCGTGCGAAAATGCGATTGTCGAACTGAAAAAGCGTGCGGCGGCCGCAATGGATCTTGACGTTGACCAGGTGGAGTGGGCGAACGGAACTGCGTCGCCAAAGCCAGGAGTGAATGTAGAAGCAAATCCACTTTCACTCGCAGAATTAGCACGAGATGCGGCTCGAACGGGCGGCCCGATTTCTGGTCGAGCATCCCTTACTGCACAAGGACCTGGTCCGGCGTTTTCTGTCAATATGAGCGACGTTCACGTAGATCGAGAAACTGGTCGTGTAACTGTGAAGAGCTTTACATCGATTCAAGATGCCGGTAAAGCGATCCATCCTGATTACGTTGAAGGCCAAATGCAGGGTGGAGCTGCGCAGGGGATCGGCTGGGCGCTAAACGAGGAATACATTTACGACGAATCTGGTGTGTTGGAGAATCCTGGCTTTCTCGATTACAGAATTCCAGTCGCGTCAGATCTGCCGATGCTTGATACGGAAATC
>JAPOVY010000036.1 GCA_026707905.1 Gammaproteobacteria bacterium
CAGGTAACACTGGACATGCTCATGGAGGATGCCAGACGGGATCAGGTGTAACACGAGTTTCTCGTTCTCAACGACAATCGTATGACCGGCGTTATGTCCACCTTGAAAACGAACAACTGCCGCGACTTGCTCGGCGAGCAAGTCGACTATCTTGCCTTTTCCTTCGTCGCCCCATGCCATGCCCACCACAACCACGTTTTTAGCCATCGGTAAAAACTACGAACGTGATGGGCGTGCGAATCTGTGACCGCAGACGGCCAATCGTCGGATGCATACTCGCGGAGTTAGGTTAGGGTTGTTCCTCTTTGAGGAACCTAAAAAACTCGCTCGACGGATCGATCACCAACATTGCGCTCCCGTCTTCGAAGACGGTGCGGTAAGCGTTGATGCTGCGATAGAAACTGTAGAACTCGGGATCTTGACCATATGCGTTCGCGTAAATTTCCGCCGCCATGGCATCTCCATCGCCTCGAATCTTTTCAGATTCACGGTTTGCTTCCGCAACGATCACAATCGATTGCCGGTCTGCATCTGCGCGAATCCCGATCGCCAATTCCTGACCTGTCGCCCGATACTGACGTGCCTCAATTTCACGTTCCGAATTCATACGATCGAATACTGCGTCAGACACTTCATCCGGTAAGTCAATTCGCTTGACACGGATATCGATGACCTCAACCCCGAATTCCTCGGACATGACATCGTCGAGCTGAGCGGTCAGTTCATTCATGAGCATATCGCGCTCACCAGAAATGACCTCATGCATATCGCGACGACCTATTTGGTTACGTAGTCCTTCGTTGACACGATCCTCAATTCGAGCCATCGCGCGAAGCTCCTCGCCAGAAGTCGCCGTGTAGTACTTCTGTACGTCACCTACCCTCCATTTGACGAAAAGGTCCACAAGCAATGGTTTCTTTTCAAGTGTGAAGTAGCGTTGGGCAGCCGTATCAACCGTCAAAATTCGACCGTCAAATCGACGAACTTCCTCTGCAATCGGCCATTTGAAATGAAGTCCTGCGTCATCATCGCCATACACGCGTACCGCTTCACCAAAATGCAACAACAGCGCACGTTCGCGTTCGTGAACGATGAAAACCGCATCAAACACCAACGCACCCGCGATGATCAACAAAACTAGTGTGACAATACTTTTAACACTCATGACACTCTACCTCCTATCGAACTCGCCCGGTACGTTGCTCGATCGCACTCATGATGCCATCCGAGTCGTCGCGTGCGCCCTGCGAAACAGAGTCCAGAACATTCGAGCCACGCCGGATCTGGTCAAGCGGCAGATAAATCATCTGGTTACTCGCTTCAACGTCCACCATGACCTTGTTCGCATCAGTCATGACCGACTCCATCGCCTCAATGTAGAGTCGATTACGCGTCACGTCAGGCGCTTGCTGGTACTCAGCTAGCAGTTTTACAAAGCGTTCCGCTTCACCTTGTGCGTTCGCGATTACTTGATCTCGATAGGCGCTTGCCTGTTCGATCATCTGTTGGGCTTCGCCACGAGCCTCTGGAACGACCTGTTCCGCGTAGGCATTCGCTTGGTTGGTGAACTTCACCTCGTCCTCTTTCGCCTTTTGAACATCGTCAAAAGCATCCTGAACTTCCGCCGGTGGACCTACGTTATCAATGTTGACCTTACTTACACGAATCCCTGTTTGGTATCGCTCAACGTAAGTCTGGAGGCGATCCTGGACCTCAAAACCTAATGCCTCACGACCTTCCGTGATCACAGCATCTAGAGTTGAGCTACCTACGACGTGTCGAAGTGCGCTTTCTGTCGCATGGCGCAGACTTTCAGTCGGATCGCGCACTTCGACAGCATACTTGAGCGGATTGTCGATGACATATTGAACTACTAGATTCACCGCCACGATGTTCTCGTCTTCCGTGAGCATTTGCGCATCGTGATCGATGGAATTGACACGGGTGACGTTGACCATCTCGACGACGTCGATGATAGGCGGATTCCACCGAAGACCAGGGGGTCTTAGGTCCTGTTGAACTTTGCCGAAGCGGAAGACAACGCCGCGCTCTTGCTGGTCGACTTGGTAAACGCCAAACATCGCGTAAACGACTACTACCAAGACCAGCAGACCGATCAACATGCCAGGCGACATGAAGCGTCGAATACCACCAGAGCCGGAAGAACCGCCTGAACCGCCGCCGAACAAGCCGCCAAATTGACTCTTGAACTTACGGAAAACGTCGTCTAGATCGGGGGGACCCTGATCACCACTGGTACCCCAAGGGTCCTTCTTATTTTGATCGTCGTTCCAAGCCATCGATCATCCTCTACTGATTGCAAATGAATTTTAAGTTGCCGACGCTACAGGTTCTAAGGCAACGCCGGGCGAACTCCGTAGTCGTGTCAGGCTAGATTCGTTGAGTTTGACACATAGCGTCGCGGTGCCGTCGCTTCCAAAGCGTTCGTCCTTCACTACACCTAGACCGTATAGCCACGCTCGAAGTTTCCCCGCACTGGGAGGTAACTGAACTTCATACAACTGCGTGAGTCCGCCTAACTGCGCACCGACCTCTGCAAGCAGATGATCAAAGCCTGTTCGTTCCAACGCACTTACGTGGACTCCTGTCATACATGCCACATTAGGATGCACGCCCTCATCGACTTTGTTGAGCACGTTGATTGTTGGAATCTCACCAGCCCCGATGTCCGATAGGATATCTTGAACATCATGAACCATGCGACCGGCATCTTCTGCCGATGCGTCGATCACATGAAGTAACAGGTCCGCGTGCGCGACTTCCTCGAGAGTTGCCTTGAAGGCCGCAACCAGTGACATCGGTAGATCACGAATAAAGCCGACGGTATCGGCGATTAGTCCGGTCCCGACGTTAGGGAGCGCTAAACGGCGCATCGTTGGATCGAGGGTTGCGAATAAACGATCGTCCGCGTACACCTCGGCCTCCGTGAGCGCATTAAATAGAGTTGATTTTCCGGCATTGGTGTAACCAACCAACGCCACGGTCAGTATGTCGTTCCGATGGCGACGTTTGCGGTGCTGCTCACGATGTTGAACAACCTTCTCAAGGCGTCTCTCAACATTGAAAATCCGACGCTGAATCAGACCTTTGTCGATTGAGCTCTGCAATTCGCCTGCGCCTCGCATATTTATGCCACCGCGTTGCCGGTCCAAGTGCGACCAGCCGCCCACCACGTGGGTTTGAGCATGCTTAAGCAGTGCAAGTTCGACCTGCAGTTTCCCTTCGCGAGTCCGTGCCCGTTGCTCAAATATCGTCAAGATCAGCTCGGTTCTGGTCAATATCCTGCGTTCGAGCACAAGTTCGAGATTGCGCTGCTGCGAAGCGGTCAATTCACAATCGATGATCACAAGCGTCAGATCGTGAAAATCAAGCTCCTCCCGCAATTCGGTAACTTTGCCCTTACCGAGTCCCGTTCGGGGATCTGGTTCGTGACGCGAAATTGCTTGCTCGATCTTCGGTATATACCCGGCTGAACGGACCAGTTCACTGAATTCCGCTAGGTTATGAGGGGCTTTTGAGTGATCAAACCGCAACGACAGAAGCATGGCTTCAAGGCCAGCGTCGGGACGATCAAAAAACATGGTTGACGGGTACTCGAGTCAAGGTTTAAGATGGGGTCCGAGTCTCATTACTAGTCGCTCAGACCGTAGAACAACACCAGGGTTGAATTCGTCCTGATTCGTAAGGACGATCGTCGCTTTAACGCACCGTTCGACTCAAGTTTGGATTGCTTAATGCTTTATACGGTCAATCATAAGCTCAGTAGTGGATGCTTCGATGAGATTTAGCTTCGCCCATTGCCGCAACCAAGTTAATTGTTTACGAGCGAGTCGTCGCGTTGCAAAGAGCACTTTCTCAAACATCGCCGCTTCGTTTACATGTTCCTGATATTCGTCGAGATGAGACCAAATCTCGCGGTAGCCTACGGTACGCATCGATAGACTCTCGCGGCTTAAATTCGGTCGTTGCCGCAATGTTCGAACTTCATCGACTAGGCCGTCTTTAAACATGCTACGCAAACGTGATTCAATGCGGTCGTGCAAAACCTGACGTGGAATCTCCGGCATCACAAACTCAAGGAGCTCGCAATCCAATCGTTCTGCTGCAGGCGCGACCGCATGCTCTTTCCAGAGCTCGCCGATGGGTTTACCCGTAATGCGATACACCTCAATCGCACGTTCCATGCGTTTTAAGTTGCGTGGACTAATCCGTAGCGCCGAATCGGGGTCGATACGGACCAGTTCCGCGTGTACGGCTTCTAGTCCCTCTGCTTTTGCAAACTCCCTAATTTCCGCCCTGATACGAGGATTTGCACTCGGGAGATTGGCCAATCCGTCCCTGAAGGCGCGAAAATACATCATGCTCCCGCCTACAAGCAGGGGAATCTTGTCGTCCGCTAGTGCCTTCCGCACCGCCTCGTCCGCCAACGCACAAAATTCCTGAACCGAAAACGAATCCTCTGGATCTCGGACATCGATGAGCGCATGTGGATAACGTGCACGCGTCTCTAGGCTCGGCTTGGCGGTACCGATATCTAACCCACGATAAACCATCGCAGAGTCGACGCTAATCAAGACCGTGTCGACCCGTTGCGCAAGCTGAAGCGAAAGCTCCGTTTTGCCGCTAGCGGTCGGTCCGATTAACGTCGCGATTCGGCGCGATGCTGAACTCAAATACGCTTCATTGGCCCCGCAGAAACTTGCGATCAAGATCCTTCAAGCTTTGGGTCCTAAACGTTGGTCTGCCGTGATTGCACTGACCTGCGTTCTCAGTTACTTCCATCTTGCGCAACAACGCGTTCATCTCGTCCAGTGTCAACCGGCGATTGAACCGGATGGCGTTGTGGCAAGCCATCGTCGCAAGAATCTGGTGTTCGCGATCTGTCACGGCTTCGCTTTGACCATGTTCACGTAAGTCGTCGAGTACATCGCTTAACAGGGTCTGCATGTCGCTGGTCGCAAGCACCGCCGGGATCTCACGCAATTTCACCGTCGTTGGACCAGATCGTTCGACCACCAAGCCAACATTGACGAGATCCTCGGCGAGCTCCTCTACGAGCTCAGCGTCCTGAACCCCCACATCAAGTGTTTCTGGAATCAGTAAGCGCTGCCGCGCTAGCTCATTGCGACTTCGATGTGCTTTCATCTCCTCGTATAGAACTCGCTCGTGCGCCGCGTGCATGTCGACGACTACTAGACCCTCATCGTTCTCGGCCAAAATGTATGCACCTTTCAACTGTCCGATCGCGGTGCCCAATGGTGGAAGCTCGTTTCCAAGCCCTTCGTCGGGTTCTTCATTAGGCGTTAATTCAGCAGTTTCCTCGTGTTCCGGGAGAAGCGCTTCTGACAACCACCACTGCGTCCGCGCTTGGTTTGACTCGCCTAGTCCCAAACTGCGCTGACGTGTTGATACAACACCCACGTTGAGGTCTGCGGAATCGACGGAATTTGGTTCCCCGACGAAATCTGATTCGACATGGCGTCTTGGGTCCGTCGGATCGGCTCGCAAGCTGTGATAAATCCCCGACATGATGAAATCGTGCACGGTGCGGTTATTGCGATAGCGCACTTCGCTCTTGGTTGGGTGCACATTTACATCCACATCGGCTGCTTCGAGTTCCAGAAAAAGCGCGAATATCGGGTGTCGGCCGTGAAACAAGATGTCCTTATACGCCTGTTTGACCGCATGAGCGACCAAGTAATCTTGAACGCTACGTCCGTTTACGTAGAAAAACTGTCGACTCGAGTTGCTTCGAGTGAAATTGGGGCTACCTACCCATCCCCAGAGCCGCATATCGTTACGCGTGACGTCAACGCGTATCGCTTCATCAATGAAATCCTGACCCAACACATGACCAACCCTTTCATCCGCAGTTCGCGCGGCGTTCATACGCTCGAGTTCTCTCCCGTTGTGCCGCAAGGCGAACCCGCACAATGGGTTACCAAGGGCTAGTACCCTTGTTATTTCCGAAATCCGGTTGAGTTCACTCCGAGTGGTCTTCAGAAAGCGACGACGGGCTGGCGTGTTGTAGAACAGATCGCTAACTTCAACGGTGGTACCCGAAGGTCGACCTTCCGGTTTGAAGTGAATCTCCTGGCCGCCCTCAAGTCTCAGCGTCCAAGCATTCGATGCGTCTTCGGGACGTGAACAAATGTCCAATTTCGCCACTGCTGCGACACTTGCTAGCGCTTCACCACGAAATCCCATCGTGACAACTTGCTCAATGTCCTTGGCATCGCGAATCTTGCTTGTGGCATGACGTTCTACTGCGAGCGGCAAATCGTCTTTCGCAATCCCGTTTCCGTCGTCGCTCACGACGATCTGTCGCACACCACCCTCTTCGACGCCGATATCAATCGCCGTTGCACCTGCGTCAAGACTGTTTTCGACCAGTTCCTTGACAATCGAAGCCGGTCGTTCAATGACTTCACCTGCCGCGATCTGGTCTGCGACCACCTGTTCTAGACGGTGAATTCGGGACATGGGTTAATTCGGTATTAACTTCCTTGAATGCGCATGGTCGTGTTAGACAGCGCCAACACGCGATGAAAACATGATTTTAAAGTCGCGAAGCAGCCGAAACCGAAGTAATTGTTAGGTGTTTTACCGAACGCTAGACTGTGTAGCTAAACGTTAGTTTGTTACCGGTATCGTAAGGGTTTGGCCAGGGTAAATTCGATCAGAAGTTAACTCATTTGCCGCACGTATGGCTGCCACTGAAACCTGCTGTCGCGATGCGATAACGGATAAGGAGTCTCCGCGACGAACTTTGTATACGACCGTTGTTGGCTCAATATCGCACGCTACTTTCCCTTCCGCAAGATCAGTGTAGCGCGGCGGATTCTCGCAGAAGTGTCGCAAAATCGTGTCGCTGATCGCATTCGCGATCGTGCTCTGATGAGCGTTCGTCGAAAGTAGTTTGGCTTCTTGGGGATTTGATAGAAAGCCGGTCTCTACCAAGAGTGAAGGAATCGCGGTGGCGCTCAACACCACAAACCCCGCGTCAGTAACTTGATACTCGCCACGACGCGAATCGAAGCTCTTCGGATGAATCTGTGCGACGCTATCTATTGAGTGGAGCATCTTCTTACCTACCGACACGGCTTCAGCGAGTGCTTCCTGCCGACCCTTGACGTTCAGGAACTTGAGTTTTTCCCGCTCTTCATAACAGCTCGAATCAACCCATGCCGAGACGCCCCCAACCCAGTCTGCACGGTTTTCGTTCTGGACGAGCCACTTTGCCAGTTCCGACTGAGCTTTCCCCTGTGAGAGCACGTATGCCGATGCACCCCTTGGGCGAGGGTTGTGGAATGCGTCCGCGTGAATCGAAACGAATAAGCGTGCTTTCGTGTTTTGAGCGATGCGATAGCGATTGTGAAGTGGCACTTCGTAGTCTCTGTCTCGCGTCATCACCACTTTAAAACCTGGCTGACGATCGATACGGGTTTGAACTTTTCGCGCTATTGATAGTGTGATGTTCTTTTCCATCGCACGGTTTACCGCGATTGCGCCAGGATCCTCACCACCATGACCTGCATCGACTACCACGACGATGTTGTTGTCATGCTCGACAACACAACTCTCTGAAAATTCGTGTGGAAAGTCGATGACAAGACGATTACCGTGCGGGCCGTTGGGACCAAGCGTTTGAATCTTGGGTGCTTTGCCTTCTGTTAGATCCAGCACCACTCTCAGAGAGCCGTTTCGATCGCCAAAGCGGACGCCGCGGAACTGGATGCTCTCAATAAGTGGCGTATTGAAGTTCTTACTCAGCTTCCCATCGCGTATGTCAATAAAAAAGCGCGCTGGATCGGAGAGTAGGTCGGACTTGAATGTTGGCGGCGCGCTGAGATCGAAAACAACGCGTGTGAAACGGGGACTATCAGAATATCGAATACCTACGAGCTCCGTCCCGAGAGAACTGGAACCCAACGCCAATAACAACGCGCTCGCGAGCGTTTTAGCGAGTGATTCTTTAAGACGCGCAAGAAAGCTAGAGACGCTGATTCGGCGTCTCAAAGATGCGATGTTCGTAATCGCGGCTTGCATCCGTGCAAGAGGAATGTCATCCGTGAACGTCAGATTTTATGACTTTCGCAAGAAAGGGGAAAGACCTCCTTTAAACCGCGTTCAACTGTGCGACGCGTCCTCCATTGTCGATCTCAAGATCGATGATGAGATCTGCCGCAGGTAAATAACCCTTACCGCGTTCGGGCCACTCGATGAAAGTCAGACTAACATCTCTTAATACGTCTTCTATCCCGATATACTCCAACTCCACGGGGTCGGTGACCCGATATAGGTCTAAGTGCGCAATCGAAAGATCATCGATTTCATACGGTTCAACGAGCGTGTAAGTCGGCGACTTCACCATACCTTCGAAGCCGAGTGCGCGTAAATAACCTCGTACCAGTGTCGTTTTTCCCGCGCCAAGCTCGCCGCAAAGATAAACGACCCCGCTATCTAACTCTCTCACTAGTTCACCACCAAGTGCAAGCGTCGCGGCTTCGTCGCGCAACGCCACACGACGGCTTAGCCGTTCTATCCCCACGGGCGTAGTGCGCCGACGAGGTCACCCGCGATGACCCCTCGACCTTCAGCGCGCGTTCTTGCGCGCTGACCCGCCGAAGCGTGTAGATACACACCTATCGCAGTTGCGCGCAAAGGGTCGCCTAGTTGTGCGTGCGTCGCCGCGATGATGCCGGTAAGCACGTCACCACTACCAGCCGTACTCAATGAGGGTTCAGCGATATCGCAGATCGCATACAGCTCTCCGTCGTTCGCAACAAGCGATCCGGCTCCTTTCAACACCCCAACAACATGTAGCTGCGACGTCAGCTGCTTAATCGCGTCGATGCGATCGTTCTCGATAACAGTCGTCGATGTATCAAGCAGTCGAGCTGCTTCACCAGGATGCGGCGTTACTACAGAGTCTGGCGGCAACTCAAACGAATCCATCGCATGGAGATTAAGAGCATCGGCATCAACGACTAGCGGTTTTTTGCTTGTGCATACGTGCTTCAAGAGCTGACGAGCCCAGTCGTCGACACCTAGACCAGGTCCAATCGCTATCACGTCCGCCTGCTCAATCAAGGATGGGTCAATCTCTCCTGAGACAGACCCACGAACCATCAATTCTGGACGGCGTGACAACAGATTTCCCGCGTGGTCGGGATGGGTAACGACAGAAACTAGTCCGGCACCAGTGCGCAAACATGCTTCTCCCGCCAAGAGGACCGCACCGCCCATACCGCGGTTTCCGCCGACTATCAAAACGTGCCCGAAATGCCGTTTGTGACTGCTCGGTTGCCGCTCAGGTAGTGCACGCTCAGCGTCATCGGTCGGTAGAACAGGTAATCCACGTACGCGCTGGAATGCTTGCTCCGGGATTTCCAGTGAAGAGGTCACTATCGCACCCGCCACATTACACGCTTTGCCCGTCAAGAGAGCTAGCTTGCGACCGACAAAGCACGTCGTAACGTTCGCGTGGACGGGTTCTTCAATCAAGAAACCGCCAGTGTCTGCGTCGATTCCACTCGGTAAATCCAGTGCAAGGACAGGTTTCCCCGCCTTATTGATGCTTCCGATCGCTTCAGCAAACGCCGGACGCACCGTACCTCGCGCACCCGTTCCCAACAAGGCATCCACAACGACCTCACCCGAAATGTCTTGTTCTGTCGTTAACCCTAAACCAAGTTCGGTGATCGATTCGAGCGCTTTCTTCGCGTCGCCGCGTAAGCGGCCAATGTCGCCAACTTGCACAATTTGGACTGGAATCTGGCGGGAATGTAATGCGCCAGCTAGTAGGTATCCGTCACCCGCATTGTTGCCACTGCCGCATACAATGCTGACGGACTTCGGTTGTGGCCAACGCTTCAAGAGCTCTGCCATGGCAAAACTCGCGGCTCGATACATGAGCCGATATCCCGAAATATCGAGCTCTTCTATTGCGATTCGGTCGATCTCACGGCACTCTGTACCTGTGAAAACACGTTCTAGAGAGCCCATGCAGTCGATTATAAAATCTTGAAATTAAAGGAAATTGTCTCTCTACAGAGGCAAATTAACGGTTGGGCGAAGGAACTAGGATTCCAGCAGATCGGGTTCACTGATACCGATCTCAGCACTTACACACCAGACTATCGCGCGTGGTTGGCGAAACGCTTTTATGGCGATATGAACTACATGGCGCGAAACGTCGCGAAACGAGAGAATCCTAGCGACTTACTTCCGGGTACTGTATGCATCATCAGCGCGCGGATGGATTACCTGACTGAAGATAACCCGCGTCTGAACGACGATCCGAACGCGGCCAATATCTCTCGATACGCACTGGGGCGTGATTACCACAAAACGGTTCGTAAGCGACTCAATCAGTTGGCGAAACGTATTGAGCGTCATGTCGACCATCAATTCCGCGCATTTGTCGATTCTGCGCCGGTCCTGGAAAAGCCAATCGCCGCAAAAGCGGGGTTAGGATGGATTGGCAAGCACACGTTGGTACTGAATGAGGAAGCGGGATCGTTTTTCTTCCTTGGAGAGATCTTTACCGATATCCCATTCAAGTCGAGTCGTGACATCAAGGAAGATCGTTGCGGCGCATGTCGGGCATGCATCAATGTGTGTCCCACCAAGGCGATCATCGGTCCACATCACCTAGACGCCCGTCGCTGCATCTCCTACCTCACGATCGAACATAAGGGCTCGATTCCGCTCGAATTTCGCAAAGCAATCGGCAATCGGATATTCGGCTGTGATGATTGTCAGCTGATCTGTCCGTGGAATCGCTTCGCGCGGACGTCGATTGAAACGGATTTCATGCCGCGCCATGACTTGGACAACGCCACACTCATCGACCTCTTGGGATGGGATGAAGCCACCTTCTTAACACGAACTGAAGGGATGGCCTTGCGTCGCGTCAATTTCTCTCAATGGGTCCGCAACCTAGCGGTAGCGGCGGGAAACGCTGAACCTAGTGTCGATTTAAAAAACACATTAAGAGATCAACGGACCAAGGCGCACGAACGCGGCGACGAAATGTGCCTTGAGCACCTCGAGTGGGCGCTTAATCAGCTCGAGTTGAAGGATTCGACTTCAAAAAGTGCTCGCGATATAGCTTGAGTTCGTTGATCGATTCGCGGATATCGTCCAGTGCGCGATGTTGAGCCTGTTTCGCAACCTGATCGAGCAGACTTGGTGCCCAACGCCGCGCCAGTTCCTTCACAGTACTCACGTCGATCAAGCGATAGTGAAGATAGTGTTCTAACGTCGGCATGTATCGTGCTAGAAATCGACGATCTTGCCAAACAGAGTTCCCACACAGTGGCGATGTATGGATGTCCACGTGTGTACGGACGAGGTCGTACGTCGTCGCTTCTGCTTCTTCAACCGTAACTTCAGACTCTCTTACTCGAGCCAGTAGACCCGATTCCGCGTGATGCTTGCGACTCCAGTCGTTCATCGTCGCTAGCACAGACTCCGGTTGATTGATAACGATCGATTCGCTTTCTTCTATGATGTTGAGGTCGCTATCGGTAATGATGGTCGCGACCTCCAAGATAACATCGTTCTCGACGTCTAGACCCGTCATTTCGAGGTCTATCCACACTAAACGTGGCGGCTTCGTATATTTTGCGCTCACTTTTACCCGTGGATTAGCACGTTGGCGACATACCCCGCCATTATCCATCCGGCTGACCTAGCCGAACGTATGCAGGACGACTCAGTTCGGGTCGTCGATGTGTTCAATCCATCGCCCCAAGACCAAGTATTCATTCCAGGGGCATTCCATCTACCCACAGCCGCATTGATTGAAGGTACGCCGCCGTCCACAGGCAAACTTCCGTCCAAGGCTCAGTTGGATGCAGTGTTTGGTTACATCGGGTACGAAGCTACACAAACCATCGTCGTATCCGATCACGAAGGTGGCGGATGGGCGGGTCGTCTTGCTTGGACACTGGATGTCATCGGTCATTCTCGATGGCTCTATCTTGATGGTGGTATCCATGCTTGGCAACAAGCTGGATTCGAAGTTACTCACGCACCGACTGAAGCGATTCGCACTCAACCAGACCTGACGATAGATACAAAACCGTTGATTGGAATCGACGAGTTAATGGCGCGTCTTGGCGAAGAAGACCTAGTCATTTGGGATGTCCGATCCAGGGACGAATTCCTTGGGAAACGACCTGGCGCACAGAGGAACGGCCACATTCCCGGTGCTACGAACATCGACTGGCTCGACTTAATGGACCACAACAACGCCATGCGATTACGCTCGGACCTTCGCGACCTGCTCCAAGCACACGGGATCACCCCGGAACGTAACGTCGTCACACATTGCCAGACCCACCACCGTTCCGGGCTTTCATACATGGTCGGTCGGTTACTGGAATTTACGAATATACGAGCATACGACGGATCCTGGTCTGAGTGGGGTAATCGCACCGATACCCCCATCGAAACCGAATTAACGTGACAGCTAAGTCAGTCCTCCAAGCGTGGGGACCAAGCTTTTGGTTGACGAAGGGTGCGGGTTGGCTCGCAACGGTTAAAACGCCATTTATCAAGAATTTCCTGATCCGCCAATTCATCAAGTTCTATCGTGTCGATATGACGCCTGCGATTCGCCAAGATCCCGGTCAGTTTGAGACCTTTCAGGACTTTTTTACTCGGGAACTGAAGTCCGCCGCGCGACCTATACACGGCGATTCTCATAGCATCATCTCACCGGTCGACGGCACCGTCGCGGTGTGTGGTCAGTATGCGAATAACACCCTCATCCAATTCAAGCACACGACCACGAATCTATACAACCTGACGCTTTCGAAACGTATCGGCGAGTCCGGACAGTACGCAATCGTCTATCTCTCACCTAAAGACTACCATCGCGTGCATTCGCCGGTACAAGCGGAGCTCGTCGCGGTCTCACGAATCGGTGGTACCAGATATTCGGTCAAACTCTCAAATCACAATCGCATTGATGGTCTTTATGAACGAAACGTGCGCGTCAATTGCCATCTTCGTGTCGCAAGTGGCGAAATGTTGATGTCGATGGTCGGCGCGATGATCGTGTCTAGCGTACAAACGCAATGGGATGACCAGAGTTCAGCAAATCAAATCGCGATCGCTAAAGACTTCGAACCGCGACCATTCCAACCAGGCGAAGAAATGGCGAGGTTTTGCCTCGGTTCAACGGTGATACTGGTTGTACCACACGGGATCGGCGAACTTCAAAACTTAGAAGTAGGTCAAACGCTTAAACTCGGCGAGCGGATCGGTTTCATTCAACCCTAGTTGAGAACGCCAAGACATCGCTTACGGCTGGTTTACCCATTGCTATCGCGAAAAGACGATCTAATCCGACCGCGACGCCGCAACATTCCGGTAAGCCCTGTACCAATGCCGCCTCAAAGTTAGGGTCGACCGGTTTTGGCTTTAATCCAAGTCGTTCGCGACGCATGTTGTCGTTGTCGCAGCGACGGCGAAATTCGACAGCATCCCGCAGTTCGTCGTAGCCATTCGCGATCTCAAGCCCATTCACCACGAGCTCAAATCGAAGTGCAACGTCGATGTTGCCGCGACGTTCTGTTCTCGCCAACGCAGCTTGATAGCTCGGATATTCCGTGAGAAATATCCTAGGGACATCAAGTTTCGCGACTGCGGAGCTCACCAGAAAGTCGAGCGCGTCAGTGAAGTCGCACAAACCGTGTAAGCCTTCTCCTGTTGCGATATCAATGAATCGCGATTCGTTGCGCTCATGGAGATCGAGATTGAAAGCGTTTTTGAGAAGCTCTGCTAACGTATTCGTCAAAACGGGCTGAGAGCCAATCAAGCAATCCACTAGCGCCGCTACATTTGCCATCAACTGATCGAGCGATACGTCTAACTCGTACCACTCGAGCATCGTGAACTCGGTGTTATGCCAGCGTCCGGCCTCACCTGCCCTAAATACCGGTCCAATCTGGTAACAGGAAGGCATTCCAGCTACTAACAGTCTCTTCATTTGATATTCAGGAGATGACTGTAAGTAGCCGTAACCCGGCACTTCAATATTCTCGATCGCGACATCGGTGACGCCGTATTGATCAAGCGTCGAGGTCTGGACTTCTACGATCCCGCGTTCACGGAAGAACGACCGCGTTCGATCTAACAGCTCTGCTCGTTTTACAAGTGAATCGACATCGGCAGTTGGCTGCCACGCCTCACTCACTGCTTGCTTCGGCTGACGTATTCGCCCGTACGTGTATCTACCCGAAGCACATCGCCAATTTCGATAAACAAAGGTACGTTGATCACAGCACCTGTTTCAAGTGTCGCAGGTTTCGTCCCACCTTGAGCCGTATCACCGCGCAAGCCGGGATCTGTTTCCGTCACCGCTAGATTGACGAAATTAGGAGGCGTCACGGAAATTGGGTTGTTATTCCAAAATGTGATCTGGCAGCGCGCCTGTTCGGCTAGAAAATCCTTGGCATCGCCCACCGCGCTAGCGTCTGCAGCAATCTGATCGTAGTTGTCGTCGGTCGTCATGAAGTACCAGAGATCGCCATCGCTGTATAGGTAGTCCAAGTCGCGTTCTACTACGTCGGCAGCTTCCATCGATTCCCCGCTCCGAAGCGTTCGTTCCCACACTCTCCCGGTGATCAGATTCCGAAACTTAACCCGTGTGAATGCCTGACCTTTGCCGGGTTTCACGAATTCGGACTCCATCATGACACACGGATCGCCCTCAAGGAGCACCTTTAGTCCGGGTCGAAATTCGTTTGTTGAGTAGGAAGCCATTACGTGAAACGCTAGTAGATGCGTGCTTCGAGACGGGCGAATTTTAGGTTCGAGCTTGAACGCCACATCCTTTGCTCGACGGGGACGTAACGACTATGTGTTCAATTCGCTGCGTAGTGCGATGATGTTATTACGCCAGTTCCGCGGCAGCGCTTTGCCACGCTGTGCACGCTTTCCACGGTAAGGTTCAAGATCGCGATAACGCAGTGTCAGCTGCCTACCACCACCATATTCCACGTAAAGAGGATTGTTCTCAGCAACGACCGTAGCACTCACCAGAGATTCATCTCCGCCAGCATACGCGGCTTTAGGAATGGTCATCAAGTTGACGCCACGACCACGGTTTTGCTCAGGTACGTCAGCGACGTCGATTACCAGCAGATTTCCTTTACTCGAAACGAGTGCGATGACTTCGCCTTCCTTAAACGCCACAGGCATCAATGGTGCATTTTCCGCGTCAAGATTCATAACAACTTTGCCATTACGGGTCGTTGCTACCACACTTTCCACGTCGGCGACAAAACCGATGCCTTTTCGTGAAGTAAGAAGCACCTTACCTGCGTCGCTATTGAATGCGCCTACAAACTGAGTTTCTGCATCGATATTGAAACGACCCGAAAGCGGTTCGCCTTGACCTCGCGCTGAAGGCAAGTCGCGCACCGGTACCGAATAAACCCGACCATTCGTCGCTAGAAAATTACACACGAGGTTGGTCCGACTCTGGACGTGCGCGAGATATTCATCTCCCGCACGATACGGTAGCGTAGCCGCATCTAAATCATGACCTTTAGCGCCGCGTACCCATCCTTTTTGCGAAAGTACGACTGTAATCGGTTCATTGGTTTCCAGATCCTCTACCGAATAGGCTGCCGACGCCTCCGCTGAATCTGCAATCTCTGTGCGCCGATCGTCACCATACTCGTCGACAATCTCGGTCAATTCATTCTTGATCAACGTGTTCATCCGTCTTCGGCTGTTCAAGATCCGACTGAGATCTTCTTGTTCTGCCGATAGTTCTTGTTGATCTTGCTTGAGCTTTTCTTCCTCTAACCTCGCTAGCTGCCGAAGACGTAGATCCAAGATCGCATCCGCCTGTTCGCTCGACAGCTCGAAATGCGACATCAGGACCTGTTTTGGTTCATTTTCCTCTCGGATGATTCGAATGACTTCATCGAGGTTCGCGAACGCAATCAGCATCCCGTCCAGGATGTGTAACCGCCGCTTGATGTAATCGAGCCTATGCTCGATGCGACGACGTACCGTAACGCGCCGAAAGTCAATCCACTCTAACAACGCGTTTCGTAACGGCTTCACCTTGGGCTTTCGATCAAGTCCGATAAGGTTCAAGTTAAAACGGTACGTCCTCTCGAGATCAGTGGTGGCGAATAAGTGCAACATCAGCCGATCCACGTCGACCCGATTCGATCGAAGCACCAAAACCAGTCGCGTTGGGTTCTCGTAGTCCGATTCGTCCCTTACATCGACCACCATCGGCAGTTTTTTCGCGACGATCTGTCCCGCAATCTGCTCCAAGATCTTCGCCGGTGAACTCTGGTACGGCAGTTCCGTAATCACTACTTCCTTACCGCCATCGAGTCCTTTTTCGTCGACGTATCTAGCCCGTCCTCGAAGCGTCCCGTTGCCTGTTTCATAGATTTGCCGGATCTCAGCCGGTGTGGACGTGATCACCCCGCCTGTTGGCAGGTCCGGACCATGGATGATCGTCAACAACTCATCTAATGTCGTGGACTTACGTTCTAAGAGAGCCACACACGCATTCATAACTTCTCGCAGGTTGTGCGGCAGAATGTCGGTTGCCATTCCGACTGCGATTCCGGATGCGCCGTTTAACAGAAAGAACGGCGCGCGAGCAGGCAACCAAAGGGGTTCGTCAAGGGTACCGTCGAAATTCGGTACGTAATCAACCGTTCCCTGGCCTAACTCCGAAAGCAAAAGCGGCGTCCACCGCGATAACCGACTTTCGGTATAGCGTTGAGCTGCGAACGACTTCGGATCGTCTGGCGCACCCCAGTTGCCTTGACCGTCGACTAACGGGTAGCGAAACGAAAACCATTGCGCCATATGCACCATGCTTTCATAGCACGCTACTTCGCCGTGTGGATGAAACTTCCCTGTGACGTCCCCGACCGTTCGGGCTGACTTTACATACTTCGCCTGAAAGGTAATGCCAAGCTGCGACATTGCGTAGATGATGCGCCTTTGAACCGGTTTGAGGCCATCGCCGATGAAAGGAAGTGCGCGGTCATTAATAACGTACATCGAATAGTCAAGGTACGCCCGTTCGGTGTATTCGAGGAGAGAGATTCCCTCGAAATCGTTGTCGATCGTATCAACCATCGACAGTCTGACTTAAATCGGCTTGATCACCTTTTCGCTCGAGCCACTCTCGACGATTCGCCGCGCGTCGTTTACTAAGCAACATGTCAAGGTTCTCTTCCGTTGCTTTTAGCTTCCCGATCTGCAACTGGCCGAGTCGTCTCGAATCCGGGTGCATCGTTGTTTCACGCAATTGCAGCGCGCTCATTTCACCGAGTCCCTTGAACCGCTGCACGACCGGTGTACCCCGTTTCTTCTCCGCTCTCAATCGTTCAAGTACGTCTTGCTTCTCTGCTTCGTCGAGCGCGTAGTGAACTTCCTTGCCGACGTCGATGCGATAGAGCGGTGGCATAGCAATGTAAACGTGACCCGCGTCGACGAGCGGTTTAAAGTGCTTCATGAACAACGCGCACAGCAATGTTGCAATGTGCAGCCCGTCTGAATCAGCGTCCGCCAAAATGCAGACTTTGTTGTAACGCAATCCCGTGATATCCGAGGCGCCGGGATACACACCGATGGCTGCAGCAATGTCCGCGACGGTCTGAGACGCAAGCAAATCTTGGACGCCAACTTCCCATGTATTGAGGATTTTGCCGCGCAAAGGCAGCACAGCTTGAAATTCTCGATCGCGCGCTTGTTTCGCCGACCCCCCAGCTGAATCACCTTCAACGAGGAATAACTCGGACTGCACGGGATCTTGAGAGGAACAATCAGATAACTTACCGGGCAATGCAGGTCCAGCCGTGAGTTTCTTTCGAGCGACTTTCTTTCGAGACTGAACACGTGCTTGCGCATTAGCGAGTGCCCACGTTGCTAGTTTTTGACCTTGCTCGACGTGCTGGTTAAGCCACAGACTAAACGCGTCCTTCGCCAAGCCGTTAATAAAGATCGCGCTTTCCCGCGATGAGAGCCGTTCCTTGGTCTGACCGCTGAATTGAGGCTCCTTGAGCTTCGCCGAGAGCACGTAGGAGCAACGTCCCCACAAATCTTCTGCTGTGATTTTGATGCCTTTCTGCTTGATGTCACGAAACTCGCAGAACTCCCGCAGCGCCTCCGTTAAGCCAGAGCGTAACCCATTCACATGCGTGCCGCCCAAAGGCGTAGGGATGAGATTGACATAACTCTCAGTGACGACATCGCCGTCGCCGAGGTTCCATTGCAGTGCCCACTCGACCGTTTCGTCCTGACCGTTTGTACTGTGATAAAACGGCGCTTCAGGCACGCATTCTTCACCCATCGACTCCTGCAAGTAGCCCACTAAACCGTTGTCGTATTGCCAGGTTTCCGGTTCGTTGTACAGACCATCTTTCGCTTGCAGTTCAACATTGAGACCTGAGCAGAGAATGGCCTTTGCACGCAATACATGGCGAAGTCGCGGGAGGCTAATCTGCGTCGAGTCAAAGTACTTAGCGTTCGGTTTAAAAGTGATCTTCGTGCCGGTATTGCGTTTGCCAACTGAACCATCGACAACTAAGTTGGTCACTGCAGCACCGTTTTCGTACGTCTGACAGTACACGTTGCCGTCGCGCTTGATCTCGACCGTCAGCCACTCCGACAGTGCGTTTACTACGGACACACCCACACCGTGTAACCCGCCAGCAAACCGGTACTGTTCATCATTGAACTTGCCCCCTGCATGTAGACGCGTCAAGATGACCTCAACGCCCGGCAGGTCTAACTCAGGGTGTTTGTCGACCGGAATGCCACGCCCATCGTCCTCAACGGTAATCGAATCGTCTTCGTTGATCGCAACGACCACTTTGGACGCCTTGCCGTTCAGCGCTTCGTCCACGCTGTTGTCCACGACTTCCTGTACGAGGTGGTTCGGTCGACTGGTATCCGTATACATACCCGGCCGCGCTTGCACTGGATCCAAACCACTAAGGACTTGAATGGACTTTGCTGAGTACGAGTCTGTCATTTCGCGATTTCGCTACACAGTGTCCAATCGTTCGACGTGCGTATTGATCTTGCCATCCGCTCGCAATTCGAGCCAGCGCCATCCAGGAAGTAAATCATCGACTGCAAACGAATCCGAGCCTGTCTTAAATTGCCAGCACGTGGACGGTGTCGTCATAAGAAGCAGGTCATTCACGTACTCGTCGAATTTCTGATGTACGTGCCCGCTGAGGTACGCCTTGACGTGTGAGAACGGTTCCAGCTCTGTCAAAAAAGCATCGCCGTTTGAAATCCGATGCTCATCAATCCACGCGCAACCAATTTCGGATGCAGGATGGTGACCAAATACCAACGTCGGTAATTCGTTCGTTCGCAGGACTTCTTTGACCCGACTCATCTCGTTCTCACTAACGAAGCCACCTACCACATCGTCAATGTGGGTGTCGACGCCAACGATGTGCCAACGATTCATTGTGATGGCATCACGTGAAAGGACCTCGTCGAACGGTTTATCGAGATCGTGATTGCCGGGGGTCGCGATCATTGGACAATCAAAGAACTCGCGCACCATCGACACAAACATCTCATAGACCTCGCGCGTGCGATCGTGAGCGATGTCACCGGTATTTACAACAAGGTCTGGTTGACGTGTCTCACTAGCTGACGCCAACACCTTTTGAAGTGAATCGACACTAGCAATGCCGTGACGACTCTCGCTAGGATCAGCGAACAGGTGGTTGTCGGTTATATGCAATAGCCAGAGCGAACTGCCATCCTTGGTGTGCTCGGCTGCGTGTTCTTGCAACGCTAGGGATCCGTCCTTGGATTCGGGCTAAACTGAACTTCCTTGTTCTTCAGCGGCGGTCGACTCAGCCTGCATAGCCGTGCCGAACGTTAAACAATGATCTAGTAGCTCCGTCAAGAAACGATTCATCTCAATCTTCTCGAACCTTTGCGTACGTGGGGGCGCCGGGCGCGTCTCTAGTACTCGAAAATCATTGTGTCGCTGATAGCTCACGACTTCGGCCGCTTTGGTGTCGTGATACACATGGAGTTTCAGGTTCAGATTCGTCAACGTTTCTGTTGATGTCTGCCGAATTACCACGCTCGACGTATAGCGACTAATTCTTGAATGTTCAAATCGCAACGATGCGGAACCATTCGCAAACTCGACCGTTCTCGACTGAAATTCGCCGCTCCGAGGTCGTCGTAGCAACTTACGCAACCGCGAATAGTTCGCTTCACAGCGAGCTAAATGTGCGAATAGATCGAGAAATGGGTTCACAGCTAGTTCAGAAGGTAGAGAGTCGTCGAGACAGTTTTTGAGTTTGATCATGTTGTTTACACCCTATCAGTTTAACCCATCACACCTTAGCCGCAAACCTTAAAGTGACGATGTGAACGACTTTCAGATGAGAGAATTAGTCCTACTATACAAATATATATAAATTCTAGAACTAAGAAAATGGCTTGCCAACTCATAAAACGACTTGCGCAGCCGTCTTCGTTGTCGAATGTCATTGCGCCATTTGATTTGGCAACCACAACACGATATCAGGCAAAAGTAAGAGCACGATCACGGTTAGTACGTCAGCAACGAAGAACGGTCCGATACCTCTGAAGACATCTTGCAGCGGAATCGCAGGATCGCGACCTCCTACCGACGGAAGATCTCTCGACACTCCAGCAACGACGAAGCAATTCAATCCAATAGGCGGCGTAATCAGGCAGATCTCCGCCATTTTCACGACGATGATGCCAAACCAAATCGGATCGTAACCGAGTGCGATGACTGCCGGAAACACGACAGGCAACGTCAAGATGAGCATTCCGATCGCATCCATGAACATACCGAGTACGGCATACGCCAACAAGATGCAAACCATGATCAGGAGCGGTGGCAGGTCCAATCCCACGACCCAATTCGCGAATTCGTTCGGTAATCCAGCGAAGCCGAGAAATCGCACAAACAAGAACACACCCCAGATCAGCGTAAAAATCATGATCGTGAGCTTGGCGGTTTCCGTGATGGCGTCTTTGAGACGGAATCCCATCTGCTTCATGTCCCGTTGTTGCCACGCACGATAGACGTATAGCGCGAACACCACGGCGGCGCCTAATGCGCCTGCCTCGGTCGGCGTAGCCACACCCGTGTATAACGCTCCGAAGATGATGCCAACTACCAAAAAGATTGGAAACGATCCGGGTAAACTCGCGAATCGTTCCCGCCAAGTGAATCCTTTTGATGCCTGCCCGAGTTCTGGTCGCCAGACGCACATCCCGATGATCAACGCCGTGTAGATCAGAACCGAGACCAAACCAGGTAACAGCCCCGCCAAGAGAAGTTTGCCGACAGACTGTTCGACCAGGATCGCGTAGATCACCAAGATGGCTGAAGGCGGAATCAGCGATGCGAGCGTACCTCCCGCTGCGATGACCCCCGCCGTCAAACGCTTCGCGTAGCCATTCGCGAGCATATCTGGAATCGCAACACGCGAAAACACAGCGCTGGTCGCAGTCGACGCGCCAGACACAGCGGCAAATCCCGCGCTCGCGAAAACCGTCGAAACGGCCAATCCGCCAGGTACCCAACCTAACCAACGACGTGCGGCTTCGAAGAGCTTACCAGTTAAACCGGCATGGAATGCAAGAAACCCAATCAAGATGAAGAGCGGGAGAACGGAGAGTGGGTACGTGACCGTTTTCGAGTGGGGGATCGTCCCTGCGATAGCGCCCGCTACTTCCCAACCTTCAAGCACAAACAGCCCGAGAAAACCAACGACTGCAGCGGCGATATACACTCGGACGCCTATGACCACTAACGCGATAAGGAGTCCTACACCACAAATCCCAATCCAGAACGCGTCCAACATGCTTCCTTACTTGGTCGAAGCGTCAGAACTATCTGTGCCGCCGGCAAGACGGATCTCTTCTGCCGCGACTTCCTCCGGGCGCTTCAGTGCAGGAATAGCAACCTGTGGCAATGTCGGATCGATAAATAGACGCACGTACCCCAACCACTGAATGCAAAGCCGGATCAGCAATAGCGTTAACGCAACCGGAACAACGAGCTTTGCTGGCCACGTCGCCAGTTCGAGGTCAATGGTGCTATCGCCAAAATCGAAGGCACGTTGAAAGTGATCGTAGGAGTATGGAATCAAAATACTGACGATGAATATCGCCAAACTACTCCCAAGCGTCTCAAAAAACCAAAGTGCACGCCCACGAAGTTTCTGAATCAGGAGCTCCATCCGTACGTGCCCGCCCACTCGTTGTACGAACGCGATTGCAAGTACCGCGAACCCGACCATGCTGAGTTCGACGAAATCGATATATCCCAGGAGTGGTGCCGAGAAAACCGTACGCAAAACGATCTGTACGACGCCAAGCACCATCAAGGCAAAGATCAAAACACCCGCGACCAAGTTGAAGGCGTTTTCGACAGGTATGGTCACTGCGTCCAATCGACGCAAAACCACACCAAACAGATCTTTCACGTTAACTGTTCCGAACGATTACTCGTATTTCGTACCCGCCGCTTCAAACGCGAGTTCAACTAACCCGCGAGCGTCGAAATCGTCTTCGTTCTCAGAAATCCATGTCTCTATCACGCGCTTACCGACCGATTCCCGAAATTCATCACGCATTTCAGACGTGAACGCCACTTCGACGAGAGTTTCACGGAGCATGGGAAGATTGACTTTATCGAAGTCTCGGTACGCTTGGATCTGCGTGGCATCAACTTCGTCTCTGATTTCCTCCAGAAGCTCTTTGTACTGTTGAGGTAGAGCGTCATACGCGGGTTTGCGGAACACGACGGGACAATCCGCTGTTCCGGGTGCCATACCGTGCGTAAACCAATCAGAAACCTCGTGAATTCGGTAGGAGACAAAAGCGTATGAGAATGGAAACGCTGCTGCATCCATGGTGCCTTGTTGTACTCCCGTGTAGACCTCCGTTGCCGTTGAACTCGTCGGTGTAGCACCTAAAAGCTGCATTGCAGCCCCAATTCCACCTCCAGCTCGGACCGTCATACCACGCCAATCTTCTGCTGATTGTGGTGGTTCCCCACGTCCCATAAATTCATACTGAGGCAGATAAGTTGATGTGTAGAGCATCGCGTCCCAACGTGCAAATTCCTCGACTACGGCTGGGTGCGAATACACAGCATTACGCACATTTTTACCACCTTCGTCCGTTGCCATAGGTAGAAACGGCATCGTTAGCACCATCAGTGCCGGGTTCTTCCGCGGGTGGTAGAAATTGCACACCATGGCGACCTCGAATGCGCCTATCGCAATACCGTCCAGGTTTTCGCGAGCTTTCGAAAGTGCTTCTCCGTAATGCACGTTTAGTTGCCATGCACCGTCCGTGCGGTCTGAAAGGAGTTCGGCTAGCGTATCGACAGCCACGGTCCCCTCGCGTCGATTTGACCACAACGAGGCATCCCATGTAACGGAAGGAAATGCCGATGTTGATTCGTTCAACACAGCATCTCCCGAAGGCACGTTCGATTCGTTCGGTGAACATGACGTCATCAAGAACGTACACCATACTACGAGTGCCGCTACTTTGCTACTTAAACTCAAAAATCAACTCCTCTCGGATGACATAGCATATAGGGCGCGAGTAGCACTTGGGTTATGACGCCGAATAAACGCTTACGGATTCGTAGTCTTGCGTGCCATCCGAAGTACTGACTCTTCTGATGTCAAGGTCGGGAGGTCCTTCAAAGCTATCCATCTCAGATCGTTGGATTCAGCACTGATCGTCAAGGCGGATTGATCATCCGCTTCGAATAAGAAGCGAACGTCGTAGTGTTTGTGTTCCGGGTCTTCTCCACGAGCAGGAATCGTGTGAATATCGATATCGAACACTGCGCTATGGATAGGTTTTACATTTAAACCGGATTCCTCCTCTGCTTCGCGCTGAGCGACGTTTAACGGATTGGAGTCGCCGTCGCTGTGACCGCCAAGCTGCAACCACTTCTCAAGTTTACGGTGGTGCGTGAGAAGAACGCGTCGATGATTTGGACAGACGATCCAAGCGGATCCCGTGACATGTCCGTCTTCGAAGCAGGTTCGCTCAAAGCAATCTGGTTGTCGTTGAACAAACTCAATCAACAAATCGACAGTTCGCTCGTTCGGCCACTGCAACGCGTATGTACGGAGTAGCTCTAACAATCGATTGCGACTGTTCTCAAAAGGCATCGGGTAAATTTGCTTCTTCGCTCTAGGTTCTGTATTGCTTATTTGAACGTTGATTAAGTCGACTGGATTTCGTGGCGCGCAGCGCTTGCCAAGAATGCCGAGCGTGTCATACCTCGTGCCTTCGCCTCTTCATCAATTGCATCCAGTAGTCCCGGATCGATCGAGATATTCACACGCTTTGACGATCCTCTATCCAGAAGGAGTGGTACTAGCACTAAATCTGCGCCGTAACGCCAATCTGTCAACGAATCATCGGCTTTTATTTCCTCGATAGACCGTGGCAACGGTAAGGATTCACCATCGCTAATCAAACCCTCATAATGAAATGTAAGCGCTTCGCAACCGTTACGAACCGCTTCATCCGCGGTATCGCCGATCGACACACAGCCTGGAACGTCTGGAAAGCTAATCCCATATCCAACATCTTGTTCATGGTGAATAAACGCTACATAGCGCATTAGACGATCCTCCTCAAGTCTGCCAACCCGCTCGTCTGTAGACCGAAGCGACTGTACGTCACAGAAAATCTCTATTAACGTGCGAGACCATGGCGCGCCTCGATTCGTGAGGTCGTCTAACCTGTCTGTGACTGCTCTTTGTTTCGATGTGAATCCAACCGTCTTCGTCACGCATGCGAATGAGCTTTCCGCTATAACGTTTTACTCAGTATTGTTGTGTAAAAATATACACAAATGATTTCAACGACGTAGCATTCGAAGCAGCCGATCAGCGCACGCCGTATTACGTTTTCGATGCCGAAAACTACTGTTATTCGACGGTACTGCGTGAAATACACAATCAACTCATTTCATAGAAGCCTACCTTAAGACCAAAGCAAGAACTTGCGTGGATTCATACTCACCGAATTCTCAATCGACAAAGCGAAGATTGGAGGAGTCCACCACGAAGGAGAAGCAACACAAATCAGCTCCTTTCGCTTGAATCGTGTCGATAATTCGCACCGCTACCTTGGTTCAGTGCAGGATCGTTTTGATCTATCCGAGACGACTCGCGACCATTCGTCCAAGCGTAGCGCATATCTCAAATTAAAGCTCACGCCGCTAGATTATTTTCTCAAACGAATGGAACAGAAACGTACGTTTCTATCGTCGTATGCATAGTGAGAATCTAGTCGTGGAGTCTATATCGCGTAGTCGGTCCGCTAGAAAAGGAGATTTCAATGAGTTCGCTTAAACAGGTTCTGCATCGCCCCGCACTTCTATTCGTTCTACTCAGCCTAACTTGGTCCAGCACAA
The DNA here is from genome assembly GCA_026707905.1 of Gammaproteobacteria bacterium. GTDB lineage: Bacteria > Pseudomonadota > Gammaproteobacteria > Pseudomonadales > Azotimanducaceae > Bin55. Next base: position 25,505 of record JAPOVY010000036.1, read on the forward strand.
CCTTCGGCCAGCAAGAAGTCGATGAAGGTGCAGAACTCCAGATGGAAGAGGTTGTCGTCGTAGGTACTCGAGCGGAACCTCGCTCCGTCACGGACTCGACGGTACCTGTCGACGTTATTTCGAATGAAGCGTTCGACAGTCAGGCTGGCAGCGACATGTCCAACCTTATACGCTCGGTCGTCCCCTCATTCCACATGAGCGACAACCCGTCCCGGGACCTTGCGGCACTCTTACGGCCAGTCAATCTGAGAGGTCTTGCCCCGGATCACACGCTAGTCTTGATGAACAACAAACGGCGCCACCGCGGATCAGTTATTCAGTGGATTTCCAATGGCGCGTCGAACGGTGCTCAGGGTCCCGACATTTCCGCAATTCCGAGCATCGCGATCAGGCAACTAGAAGTACTTCGAGACGGTGCTGCTGCGCAGTATGGATCAGATGCGATTGCAGGCGTCTTGAACTTCCAACTTAAAGATGCGCCAAGTGGCTCTGACATCCTAGTGAAGTACGGCGGTCATTCCGAAAACGAAGAAGAGACATTTATGAGCGTCGCTGGCAATATCGGATTGCCTTTGTTCGATAGCGGCTTCGCAAACCTCAGCCTCGAGTACGGTACTTCTGAACCTACCAATCGAAGTGTGCAGCACGGTGATGCGACCGCGCTGATTCAACAAGGTGTTGAAGGCGTGCGCGTTCCCGCTAAGCCGTGGGGTTCACCGGACGTAAAGAGCAACATCAAATTTGTTGCGAACCTTGGTAACAACGTAGGTGAAGACGGTCACTTCTATGCATTCGGCAACTACGCGGAACGCGAAGTTGAGACGTTCTTTTTCTTTAGGAGCCCAATGAATCGAGTGGGTGTCTACAAGACTGGAGACGATTTCTTCCTGGTCGGCGGCGAAGGCTGTCAAGCCAAATACAACGTTCCTGCAGCCGCCGATAACGTGCTCAGCTTCCGGGACACGCTCCGCGCTGATCAAGACTGTTTCTGGTTCGGTGAGATTCTTCCTCAAGGTTTCACGCCTCGTTTCGGTGCAGTAGTTTCGGACTTATCGGGCGTCGTTGGCTACCGCACGGTCATCCTTGACGACATCGATCTCGATTTGTCCGCGAGCACGGGTTACAACCGCATGAACGGCTTTATCAATGACACGCTCAATCCCAGTCTCGGGCCAACGTCGCCGCGAGACTTCAATTTCGGTGAGTATCGTCAGAAAGAATGGAACGTCAACGTGGACGCAAGCAAAGTTGTGCAAGTGCTTGACGGTAACGATCTGAACGTTGCAGGTGGTTTAGAAGTTCGAAACGAGGAATTCTCGATCGACATCGGCGAGCGTAGCTCCTGGGCGATTGGTCACTATCAGCAATACGGATTTAGTACGGGCACCAATGGTTTCGGAGGCTTCAATCCCGCCTCGAGTGGTGCATGGAACCGTCTCAATACAGCTGCGTATCTTGACCTGGAACTTGCGATGTCAGATAACGCTGTATACGGCGGGGCACTACGACTCGAGGATTTCGACGGTTTTGGCACGACACTGAACTTCAAACTCACAGGCCGGATCGACGTATCCGACACCTTGGCTGTCCGTGGTAGCGTTGGAACCGGTTTCCGCGCACCGACGCCTGGTCAGTCCAATGCCCGAAATGTGTCAACGGTAGTCAATGCAGCAACAAACATCTTTGAAGAACGAGGCACGATCGGATCTACCCATCCAGTCGCTGTTGCACTTGGTGGTCGCGAGCTCGAACCAGAGGAATCCGTCAACTTTACCGCTGGAGCCATCCTGGAACTCGACAATGGGATCACTGTGACCGCGGACTTCTTCAGTATCGACGTCACAGACCGGATCGCGCTCTCAGGTTTAACAACAGTCACTGACGAAATCAAGACAGCACTTGTTGAACAGGGCGTGCCTGAGGCAGCCGATTTCACATCCGTACGTTTCTTCACTAACGACTTTGACACGTCGACACGTGGTATCGATATCGTTGCGACCCAATCAATGGAGCTTGGGGACGGCATTCTGGATGTTCTGTTCTCGTTCAACAACACGCAAACGTCAGTCGAAGACTATCGAATGGGTTCCACGATTACCGGCGGGGACACGATCGACAATCTGGAACGTGGTGCGCCAGAAACACGTTACGGGATATCGGCACGATACTCACTTGAACGCGTCGATCTGACTGCACGGTACAACTTCTATGGGTCCTGGTATGACGACCATAGTGCCGCGGAATTTGATGGCTACGGCTATGTCGACCTTCTTGGAACGCTCGTCGTCACCGATCAGATTTCTGTTTCTGCGGGTATCGAGAACGCGTTTGACGCATATCCCGATGAGACGATCAGCTTCGGGAATGGCCGACTGTATCCGCGTTATTCACCCGCCGGTTATAACGGTACGCTGGTTTACGTATCCACGAAGCTGAGCTTCTAAAGTACGAGGCGAAACTCGACCCTTAGGTTTTTGCGAGAACAAATGCATGTCTGAAGACAAACTTCGTGTGGCATTCATCGGTGCGGGTGGCATTGCAGGCACCCACATGCGTTATCTAAGTGCAATGCCGGACGTCGAGCTCGTCGCTGCGTCAGACGTTATCGAAGCTAGCGTCAAGCGACGCTGTGATGAATTTGGCATACCGCATTCGTTTACTGATTACGAAGCCATGCTAAATACCATCGAAGCGGATGCAGTCAGCGTCTGTACCCCCAACGGCCTACATGCGCCCTGCACCATCGCCGCGCTAGAAGCCGGTTTCGATGTCATTGTCGAAAAACCACTTGCCATGAGTGCGGTTGCAGGGCAACAAATGCTTGATGCCGCGCGCGAACACGACAAGAAGCTCGTAATTGGCTTTCAGCATCGCTATGAAGCGCGCACCAACTTTCTCAAGCAGGCCGTCGATGACGGTGGACTCGGCAACATCCTCTATGGTCGCGTTCAAGCGTTACGTCGGCGAGGCATTCCAAATTGGGGAGTGTTCGGGCGCAAAGATCTTCAGGGAGGCGGTCCACTGATTGATATCGGTGTACATGTACTTGAAACGACCCATTTCGTGATGGGGTCGCCAAAGCCGATTTCTGCGACCGGGGTGATGCACACCTACCTAGGTGATAAACCTTCCAGTGTTATCTCCCAGTGGCCAAATTGGGATCACAAAACGTACACCGTCGAAGATTTAGCAGTTGGTCACATTCGTTTCGAGAACGGCACTTCGCTCAGCATTGAGGCGAGTTTCGCCGCTCATATCGAGAAAAACGAGTGGAACTTCACCCTAATGGGGGACAAAGGAGGCGCGACGTGGGATCCACCGCAGTTGTTTAGCGATCAACACGACCACATGGTAAACTCACAACCACACTGGCTGCCTTCAGGTCAAGCAGCCGATCCGTTTCGCAAGAAAATGCGCAATTGGGTCGATCACGTTCTCCACGACAAACCCACCATGGCACCCGCCGAACACGGCTTGATGGTCCAGAAGATGCTCGATGGGCTCTATGAATCCGCGGAGAAAGGTTCCGAAGTCTCGATCACGTAACGCGTTTCGGTCCGCCACTTCGCTTTGGCGCGTTGCGCGTGGCAATATCAAACCATTCGTCGGCAGGTACGTTGCGGTAGCCCCGCATCATGCGTTTTATTGATACCAACGCATCCTTTGGATAGCCCGCCAACTCTTCGCATATTGACTTTGCTGCACTGACCGTATCCGTCGTGGCTGGCGCCGCGTAAGCGATACCGAGACGATGTAGATCTGTACCCGTGAATCGCTTACCAGTTAACGTCAATTGCGCAATCACGTTTTCACTGTGTCGTAGGTTAAGCCACGCAAGGTTGTACGGCGCACCCATCCCTTGTCTAACCTCGCCGACTTGCAGGTAAGAGTCATCCCCAACCACCAGCAGATCGGCTGCAAGGGCTAGTGCAGCGCCGCCATTGATGGCGAATTTCTCAAGCGCAACGACGATCGGCTTGCTGCAGTCGTACAAGGCCGCATGCGTTCGTCGCCACGTCGACTGAAAATTTGCTAGCCAATCCGGCGGCGGATCCCGGTTGAACTCCTTCAGATTGAGACCGGAACAAAATGCGCCGTCCGCCCCTCGCAACATCAGGAGTCGCGTCGCAGGATCCGCATCCGCTGATTGAATCGCTGCCGCGAGTTGCTCTCCAAGTGGACCCGTGATCGCATTTCGAGTTTCTGGCTGGTTGAGCACGAGCTCTGACCATCCCTCGTGTTCGATCGTCAAGACTAGATCAGTCACGTAGGCTTCCATTCGTGGTATTTACGAGTATGGTAGTTCTCCGCTAGAAGCCAACTATGATTTTTACAGCTACCATAACGTTGCGCAACTAACCTACCGACGAACCATGGCCATACGAGATTTCTCTTTCACCACGCTCAAAGGAAAGGCGAAGGGTCTGGTGCAAAAGGCTCGATTACCTGCAAAGGACGTGGCACTGGTCGTTCGCAATACCGTTGGCGACTTGGATAAGGAGTCGTTTAGAGCGTGGTACGAGTCGCTCGACGTTAAGAAACGTAGCCGTATTGACAAGGTCACAGACCGCCTCGATCAAATGATCAAGGACAAAGCGCGACAACGGACTGACGCTCGCATCGCAACGGCAGGACGACTGCCTAACGAGCTCAGTGCGGAACAGTACGAGGTAATTTACCGGGAAGAATTGGACGAGATCAAGAACAGCCTAAAACTTGGCGCTCTTCAGGGCGCACTTGGCGTCGCGTTAGCGTCCCTAGGTATCAATCTGTGGATTTGACCCTATGCTAGGTCGCGTCATCGCATGGTCTGCATTCGCCGTGTGGTTGCGAAGTTTTTGGCGTACGTCGACTTGGTTCGGTCCCGTGGTCGTTGCGGCACTAACCATCGTCCTAATCTCATTCGCACACAGCGAATATCTAGATTTTGCCGCAGCTGCACAAACGAATCAACATGTCATGCTCTCATTCGTATTTAAGTGGGGTCTAATCGCCGTTGTTTCGATCGTTGCCTTTTTTCGCAGTTTTGCGAAAAAGAAGTCGAAAGGCTAATGCAACCAGCGCAACCACTCGGCATGAGCAGCAACCTCTCAGTTCCCAACTACCAGAAGGGGTTGATCTCAATCGACCTCGTTCTGCAGCAGAGCGCATCTTAGACGAACCTCCGCCGTGACGTTACACAGGTGGCGGCTCGCGACGTCCTGAAATGTAAGCGTTCGCGGTGCGCTTCACTCGGATCGATAATCCAAGCGCTGCTGCCGCCAAGCCAGCACAGAGTCCCCACCAAAACCCCACCACGCCTACTGGTTCTTCGGTAATCCAACCAAATCCAAACGCGAGACCGATCGGCATTCCTATCCCCCAGTATGCGGCGATAGCAATGAACATTGGTTTGGTCGTGTCCTTGTAGCCTCGTAACGAACCCATCATCACAACCTGCGCACAGTCGAAGAGCTGGAAGAACGCACAATACAGAAATAGCATCGAAGCCAGAGCAACGACCTGTGGTTCGTCGTTGTAGAGCGTTACCAGCTGTTTGCGACCGAGCAACATCACGATGGCTGAAACGCAACCGACGGCGAGTGCCGTCGTAATTGCGACCCGTACGGTCAACCACGCATGGCCGAATTCACGCGCTCCGACGCTGGCACCGACTCGAATCGTGCTTGCCATGCCAATCGCCAATGGAATCATGAACGCTACACCTGCGAAGCTTGTTGCGATGTTGTGACTCGCAACCACATCGACCCCGAAACGACCGATCAGCATCACGATACCTGAAAAGAAAGCGACCTCTGCAAAAATGCTGGTACCGATAGGGAATCCCAGCCGCACCAAACGACCAATCTCAGCGAAATCGGGCTTGTCAAAGCGCTGGAACACACCGGAGCGACGAATACGGGTCGTGAATACGGCGATCGCGATCGCGAAGAACTGAATCCAAAATACGATCGCTGACGAAACGCCGCATCCGATTCCGCCTTGGCCTTCGATTCCAAACGCTCCGTTTACGAAGATCATGTTGAGCGGAATCTTGAGACCCAGACTCATCAAACCGATGATCATCGCCGGTAAGGTGAGTGCCAATCCCTCACAAAGATTTCGAAACACGAAGTAACCAAACAATGCGAAGATTCCCCAGGCTTGCGCTTGAAGGAAACCTACGGCGATCGGAATACCTACTGGATCGACATCGAAAAACTCGTAGATCTGTTGTGCGTTCAACAGTACGATGATTACCACGATCGCACCTGCGAAAGCGATCCACCCAGCCTGTCTTGCGACTGCGCCGGTCTCCTTCGCACGACCCGCACCGTACAGTTGTGCGACAGTCGGAGTGACTGCGAATAGCAACCCGGAAGTAAGCAACATCGTCGGCCAAAAGAGCGACGCTCCCAACCCAATACCGGCCAAATCGGCGGCACTCACATGTCCAGCGAAGATCAGGTCGATGATCGACATACCCATCTGAGACATTTGCGTCAACACGATAGGCGCTCCAAGAACCGACAGAGCCTTTAACTCACTCCGTGCGGTTCGCACCGGCGTTGCTAGGCCGAGCTCGAAGCTTGTTGTACTAGATTTGGATGCGACTTCGGTGCCGCTTTCAGTAGCCATGCGTTAAAAAACAAAACGCAGCTTGCCGGTCGCACGTGTTGTGCGAGACGGTGCTGCGAGGGATTAAGGACGCAATTATCGAAGGATTAAGATGAAATGACAGTTTATCCAGACACGTCAGCTAACGTGGTCCGAACTTAGGTGTCTAATGACGAGATTGACAGGAAGCAGGTATGTCGTGAAGCTGGTTACTACTTCGATAATCGCAACAGCGTTGTTACTTACGAGTGCTTGTGCCACTCAACCGAAGAATATCCCAGCAGCTGAAGTGTCGTCGATCAGATATCGATTGCTTCCATGCAGTGACCTATTTAACGAACTGAAGAACGCAATTCAGGAACGCGACGCCTTTATTAAACAGCAACTTGATGATCGGAGTAGGGACATCAGATCGAATATCTTTTGGCCTGGTTCAGGTTCGCTGAACACCGACCATGAATACGAAGTAGCTGAAAGCAAAGGCAAAGTGGGTTGTGAAAATAATCTTCTGCAAATTCCACATATAAAAATGCGCCCGATCGCGA
>JAPOVY010000124.1 GCA_026707905.1 Gammaproteobacteria bacterium
CAACACATCCCCGGCTTCCATTGCAGGTTGATACACGTAATCGACCTCTCGATCAAACCACGCGACATCGTCTGGAAAGAGCTTCAGAAAGTTCGTCTTGTGACTTCCCGGCACGCATGCAAAGCCGCCGTCCCCTTCCGCTGCGTCTGTCAGAGCGTATGTTGCAACGGTCAAACCGTTTCTCATAATGCCGTCGCTGTAGTGGTACCAGTGATCTGTGAGGATACGTGGACCACCGTGTAGTCGAGTACGTGATGCTTCTTTTTGCATAAAGATGCAGTAATCATGGTCTAGACGTACGCGACTCCCCAACAGTTCGATTAAGTAAGGAAGCAGTTTTGGATGATCTGCCAGATCGAGGAAGCGTTGATGCCAACGCGAAATTGCGCCCGTACGCCGATAGGTGCCGTCCTCCGACGTTCGTGGCCATACCTCATCCGCAAGGTCTGAGAGTTCTTGACACTCCAGTTTGGAAAGGACACCTTTTACGATGAGGTACCCTTGGAGATCAAATCGAAACTTCTCTTCATCCGTCAAATATGAGGATCGCGTCATGATTCAAGGTTCCGAATACAGTAGCATGACCTTCGTGCGAGTCCCAAGGGAAATCCATGGTTAAGCTGCTAGAAGGCGTGAGCGTTTTGGATTTTACGCACGTCCACGCCGGTCCGCTTTGTACCTACCAGCTTGCATTGATGGGCGCATCCGTCCTGAAAGTCGAGTCCCCGGATGGTGGTGACCAGATGCGCCAAATGGGTCGATCACAACCGCCCGGCATGTCACCAGGCTTCATGGGCCAGAATGCGAATAAGCGGTCTCTTGCGATCGATCTAAAGACAGACAATGGTCAATCTGTCATCAAACAGCTCATCGCAAAAGCTGACGTCGTCGTCGTGAACATGCGGCCTGGCACGATGAAACGATTAGGGATCGATTACGATGCGTGTCGTGAACTCAAACCGACGATTGTTTACTGCGCGATATCAGGATACGGTCAAGAAGGTCCAGAGAGCGCTCGCCCCGCGATGGATCATCTCATGCAAGGCGAATCGGGAATGTTTCTTGCAACTGGCACGTCCGAGCAGCCTGTAAGGGTCGGTTTTGCGATCGTTGACTCAAGTACCGCAGTGATCGCCTCGTCAGCGATCAATGCAGCATTGCTTCGCGCACAACGTACGGGCGAAGGTACGTTCTTGGACGTTTCCATGTTGGAGTGCGCGATGACTGTAATGGGGCTCAACTACTACAACTATCTCGCAACGGGCGTCGTGAATCCGAGACCAGGACCTAATCCGCTTGCGTCGATCGGTTCCGCCGGAACGTGGCCTTGTTCTGAAGGAACGCTCCTTGTGAATGCCAACAGTTATCGAGGCTTCACCCGCATGTCGCAAGCTGTTGGCAGAGCGGACCTAATTGACGATCCGCGCTTCGACTCAATCCAAAAACTAAGCATAAATAGTGCAGAACTGCGGTCGATTTTTGGTGAGATTTTTAAAACAGGGTCCGCCGCGCATTGGGATCGTGTTCTTACCGATGCTGGCGTACCGAGCGGTACGCTCAAAGCACCACCCGATACGGTCGAGCATTCGCAGCTTGCGTTTCGGAAATCGATCGGGAGCATCGACAATGTTCCCGGACGGACAGAAGCTTTGCGCTTCCTCGGTGCTGGGTTCTTGGTCGACGGCTCACCAACTACACCCGAGGAATCCCCTCCCCTCCTCGGTCAACATTCACGCACGGTTCTTCAAGAACTCGGTTATAGCTCAGAAGCGATCGATTCCTTCATTCAAGCTAAGGTCGTAAGTTGCCCGGACGACGTGTAGCGATCGTCGGCGGCGGGAACGCCGCACTGTGTGCCGCGATCAGTGCAAGAGAGCATGGTTCCGAAGTAGACCTGTTCGAACGGGCGCCGTTTGACTTACGAGGCGGTAACTCACGCTTCACCGCTGGGGCGATTCGCACTACCTACGACGGCGTCGAGCAAATCCGTGAACTGATGCCTGAGCTCACTGAAGACGAGGTCGAGAACACTGATTTTGGGCACTATTCGGAAGCTGATTTCTTCGACGACCTCGGTCGCGTCACGCAATATCGCACTGATCCAGACCTCGCTGAATTGTTGGTTAAAGAGAGTTTTCCGACGCTACTCTGGTTACGCCAATACGGTGTTCGATTTCTCCCGCTATACGGTCGCCAATCGTTCGAAATCGACGGCAAGCGACGATTCTGGGGAGGGCTGACGGTCGAAGCATGGGGTGGCGGTCAAGGTTTGATCGATCAATTAACCGAGATTGCATCGAAGCTCGGAGTGACAATTCATTATGAAAGACGCGTCACTGCTATCGAGCGGAGCGAATCGGGATTGACACTCTCGATAAACGCTCGTACGAAACAATCATTCGATAGCGTCGTACTCGCGTGCGGCGGTTTTGAGTCCAGCGCGGAGATGCGTGCACAGTATTTAGGTCCGAACTGGGATCTCGCGAAAGTGCGCGGGACGAAATTCAATACCGGTGACGGCATACGTATGGCACAAGATATTGGTGCCGCCACGACCGGTCATTGGTCGGGCTGTCATGCGGTCGCATGGGACCTTAACGCACCGATGTTCGGCGATCTTGCTGTAGGCGACGGTTTTCAAAAGCACTCTTACCCTTTCGGCATCGTCGTTAACGCGGACGGAGAACGATTTCTGGACGAAGGCGCAGACTTTCGGAACTACACATACGCGAAATACGGTCGAGAGATTCTCCATCAGCCAAATCACCTAGCCTGGCAAGTCTTCGATCAGAAAGTAACACACCTTCTACGCGACGAATACCGCATTCGAGAAGTTACCAAAGTAACAGCCGACACCCTCAACGAACTCGGTGAACTTATGGATGGTGTCAACGCTGCTAGTTTTGTTCATACGGTTGAGATCTATAACGCCGCCGTTGACGACTCAATCGCCTTCGATCCAACCATTAAGGACGGAAGAGGCACACGAGGTCTAACGGTAAATAAATCAAACTGGGCTAACCGCCTCGATACGCCACCCTTCGAAGCGTTTGGCGTCGCTTGTGGGATCACGTTCACGTTCGGCGGTCTGCAAGTCGATTCGAACGCGGCCGTTCTTGACGAACACGGTGATCGAATCGAAGGGTTATACGCTGCTGGTGAAATTGTCGGAGGACTGTACTTCCACAACTATCCTGGCGGGTCAGGACTCATGGCTGGAGCGGTCTTCGGTCGTAGTGCAGGGGCGCGAGCTGCTTCGACGAAAATGGATGTCTTCAGGCACGGAAGTACATCGTAGTCACAACCTAAACTTGACGCATGCCTCGGTATCAACATCCCAGAGTTCGTGGCTCCACCGTTATCCGCGAAGTTAATCGGATTCCTTGACACGCAACGATCCCCATCGCCACACTTTTAGTTATATTGGAGTTACGAATTTACCAAGTCGCTTGAAGATTCAGAACTGTAGAAGAAAATAACGCTCGTTTTCGCAACGAAAATAGCTTTCAACACGATAACTTCGCGATAATCTAAATGGCTTCTTGCTCAGGTCAACAAGTAGCAACTATAGGGTCTTACCTACTTTCTGGAAGGACGACGCTCGCATGCGACATTCAATCCGTAATGACTCACTGACCGGCTACTTGGTCGATGATTGCTAGGACGCTTGAGTCGACAAGAACTCAAACATGAGTGAACCGAACGACAATAACCCCGAACGTCGACGATGGGTCGGATGGTTACAACTAGGCGGCGTGGTTTCGGTACTGCTCATCGCCGTTTATTTCGCCCAGTCGCCACATGCCCCGCCGGCAGCGGAAATCTCGTTCGGGGAGAAGACAGTACCAAAGGTTTTCGTTGTACGACCAACCTCCACA